>JAJXXG010000291.1 GCA_021781255.1 Acidobacteriota bacterium | reverse complement strand
GGTCTGCGGACTGGTGCCCCTACTGCAAAAGGCACCTCCTCCAACTTCAGCAGGCGAAGGCAGAATACGAGGCGAAGGGCGTCCGGGTGGCATCGGTCACCTATGATTCAGAGGGCATCCTGAAGAGCTTTGCCGACAGGAAAGGCATCACGTATCCGATGCTCTCCGACACTGATTCAAGGATCATTCGAGCCTTCGGCATCCTGAATCCAGAGGGCAAGGGCTTTGCTGCAGGGATTCCCTATCCGGGCATCTACTACATCTCCCCGGATGGTATCGTTCAGAAGCGTTTCTTCGAGCCGCAATACTCCGACCGGTTTACACCGAACGATATTTATGCCGACATCTTCGGCGGCGCCACTGCCCTTGCCCGGACTTCGACACCCATTCAGTCTGCTCACGTCACGATCAAGTTATCCCAATCGGACAAGGCGGTAGGGGCAGGAAGCCGCTTCAAATTGCTGCTTGAACTTGATCCCGCCGCTCATGTGCATTTGTATGCTCCGGGCGCCAAGAAGAACGGATACAAAGTGGTGAAGCTTGCGATCAACTCCAGTGCTGACTACCGGTCGGAGCCGCTCCGGTATCCACCCAGCAAGCTTCTGACCTTCCCCGAATTGAAGGAAACGGCGCCTGTCTATAGTGGGCCGGCCGTTCTTACCGAGGACGTTGTCATCGCTGCGACGAAAGAGTTCAACCAGAGCATTGGCGACGGCAAGATTATTCACATCGCTGGAACGCTGTTCTACCAGGCATGCGATGATCACCAGTGCTTTGTGCCTGTCCAACAGCCTGTCAGTTGGGATGTGCGTGTCGAACCGTTTGACCTGGTACGCGCACCCGAGGCGTTGCAGCACAAGTAGTCGACAACACCTCTACCTGCCTTGTCCGACGCATTCAAGCAACCTGAAAATGTAGAAGCCGCAAAAATGGAAAAACAGCCGGACCGATTAACCCTTACGATCGTCGCTCACGCTATTCTCAGGATCGCGAGTAGCGCCAGCGGCGTTTTGATCGGCATCTATCTGGCTGACCTGAGCGGACACGGCTTCCAGGTGGACGCTGGCCTTCTTGGAATTTTGGGTGCGGTCTCCTTCGGTGCTGAGTTGATCGCATCGATTCCCTTCGGCATTGCCTCCGACGCGATCTCGCCGCGTTGGCTGATGGTGGGCGGAGCGCTGATTGGGGCACTTGCCGTTCAACTCTTCGCCCTGAGCTCGCATACCCAGGTGTTTTTCCTAAGCCGGGCGCTGGAAGGAATTGGTGTCGCCGCGGTGACTCCTCCTCTTTTGGCGTATCTCGCGGACGCAACCAGCGATGACTCCGCCTTGCGGGCGCGCGTAATGAGCTTCTTTGAGCTGTCGTTGCTTGCAGGGCTCGCGCTCGGCGGTCTGATGGGAAGCCAATTCTGGCATCTGTTTGATGTTCACGCATTCAGCTTCGTGGCCACAGCCTATTTACTCTGCGCGACGCTGCTGTTCCTCGGTGCAAAGGGCAGCCATTCGCACGGTTCCCATGCTGCATGGCAGGGTCTGCTGCGTGCCGTCAAAGACCCCTCGGTGCGGTCTTTGGCTCCGGTCTGGCTCTGCATGAATGCGGTGGTTGGTCTATGGCTTGGGCCAACACTCCCGTTCCTGATGACGAAGAAACCTAGCGGCTCGCAGTATCTCGATGGGATTTTCGCGAACAGCCCAACGCATATAGGCTGGCTCCTGCTCGGCTACTCGGCGGTTTTCGGGATAGGGATATTTGAATGGAGCTTCTTGCTTCCGCGCATGCAGATTCGTTCCGCCATGCGTATCTGTCTGCTGGCCATGGTGCCAGTGTGTCTCGGACTCTTCTTGGTCAATCATTCAACTCATGCCGCCGAACCGATTCGTTGGTTAATGACCGTGGCAACGGCACTCTTGATTATGGTGGAGAGCGGCTTTACGCCGGCCGCTCTCGCGTGGCTGGCTCAATCGCTGGGACCAAAATCTGGAAAGGGCGCGGCCATGGGAATTTACTCTGTCTTGCTCAGCATTGGCGCGATTGGCGGTTCACTTCTGGCAGGAGTATTCGGAAAGGCCCTATCTGTCGACGGATTGTTACTGGGCACGGTTCTGCTGGCTGCGTGCGCCCTCGTTTTGCTTCATAAAGTAACGGATCTGACAGTTCAATCCCTTGAGGAAAGCTATGAGCAAGCCTGAATACGACCTTGCAATCATCGGAGCCGGTGCTTCCGGGCTGATTGCCGCGGACTTCGCCGTCCAATTGGGAGCGCGCATCGCGCTGCTCGATAAGGGGCCGATTGGTGGTGACTGCACCTGGACCGGATGTGTGCCAAGCAAATCGTTGATCAAAGTGGCGACAGTGGCTCATCACGCGCGCAAGGCTGCGCGATATGGAGTCGCCACAGGCGAGCCGGTCATTGACATGAGCGCTGTGCGCGACTATTTGCGCGCAACCATCCAGCAAATTTATAAGCCGACTGAGCCAGAGACACTCAGCAAGAAGGGCATGGATGTGTTGATCGGCGTAACGCGGTTTCTCAATCCGCACACGCTCGAGGTGGGAACACAGCAGATTCGTGCGAAGAATATCTTGATTAACACCGGCGCCGAGCCGCGACTTCCGAATATTGCAGGACTTGCGGATGTTCCATACTCAACGTATCAACAGATCTTCGACAACGACCGACTCCCTGAGCACTTTCTTGTGATCGGAGGGGGCCCAATTGGCTGCGAACTTGCCCAGGCATATCGCAGGCTCGGCTCCAGGGTAACGATCATTGCCGAGCATCTTCTCCCACGAGAAGAGCCAGAGGTATCTGAGCTACTGAATCGCATCTTTGCTCAGGAGGGGATAGAGCGCCTGGTTGGGCGTGCCCAGTCTGTCCGCGGCGCTAGTGGGGCCATCACGGTTCATACGAAGGCCGGGAATGCAACCGGAGACCTTCTGCTCGTCGCAACCGGGCGAGAACCGCTCGTTAGAGGCCTTGGGCTCAAAGCGGCGAACGTACTTTATACAAAGAACGGCATCGAAGTGAATGAGCATCTTCAGACTTCAGCCAAACATATCTATGCGTCGGGAGACGTGATAGGTGACGCGCAGTTCTCACACCTGGCTGGATGGCAAGGCTTTCAGGCTGTTCGCAATGCCTTGCTGCCCGGTAACAACATTGGCAAATCGCCGGCGATGCCTCACATCACTTTTACCTCTCCGGAGGTTGCGCAGATTGGCATTACGGAAGAACTGGCGCGCCAGAAGGTTGCGGCCAAGGATCTGCTCATCAAGGCTTTCGATATCAGTAAAGTCGATCGCGCCGTCAATGAGGATGACCGGTTTGGATTGATCAAAATTATTGCGCGCAGCAACGGGACCATTCTGGGCGCAAGCATCGTCGGAGAACGTGCAGGAGAGGCGATCACCGAGATTGCCGTTGCTATGCGGAACAATTTGAAATTGAGCGACCTTGCGGCCACGATTCATCCCTACCCGACGTATTCCACCGGCATCCAATTGCTGGCTACGAAAATGGCGGTGGAGCAAGCCTTCAAAGGAACCTCAGGCAAAGTCATTCGCGGTCTTTCCGCGTTATGGCGCTAGAGCGAAGGAGACCGGTCTGGTGCAACTCACAGGTAGAGGATCGTTGATGGCAGGAGTGCTTGCTGCTATTGGTGCAACGGTGTGCTGCGTGGGGCCGCTTGTTTTGCTGGCACTCGGAATTGGCGGCACATGGGTCGGTAGCCTGACGGCAATGGAGCCATTCCGGCCACTGTTCATTGGCCTGACGCTGTTGTTTCTGGGGTTGGCCTTTCGCAGACTTTATCTGGTTCCGCGAGTTTGCGCACCGGGTACACCCTGCGCCGAACCGCACACAGTCAAGCGACAGCGCATTACTTTCTGGATTGTTACCACGATATTGCTCGTTCTCTTGGCCGTACCGTGGTTCGCACCACTGTTCTATTGAAAGGACTCTCTGATGCGTAAGCTGCTGATTTCCGCAATAGCTGTCCTGCCGCTGATGGCGATGGCTGCCACACCAAGAACGATCACACTCGATGTCAAGAACATGACCTGCGAGGTCTGTCCGATTACGGTCAGAAAGTCGCTCAAAAAAGTTGCCAGCGTGAGCGCAGTCAAGGTCGATTTCGTAAAGAAAACAGCTATTGTGACGTACGATCCGGACAAAACAAAGCCCGAGGCGCTGACCCGAGCGACCACGAACGCGGGCTATCCCTCCACAGTAGAGAAGTGAGACCGCCATGAGCGACATTATTCTCGAATCCGTACTGACCTGCCCGCATTGTGGCTTTGCCAAGCGTGAAACGATGCCGACAGATGCTTGCCAGTTCTACTATGATTGCGGTAATTGCAAAACGGTGTTGCGCCCGAATCCCGGCGACTGCTGCGTTTTCTGTTCGTTCGCCTCGGTGAAGTGTCCGTCGATGCAGCAGTGCCGTGGAGAGTGCGGATAGGCGCCGATAGCTGAGACCAGCAAGTGTTCAGAAATCTGCTATTTGCATTAAAGTGCGCAGCTTACGCAGTTCTCGTGGGAGTATGGTCGCTAGCCTTCATCGGACACGACTCGGAGCACAGAGCTGAGGTTTAGCCGCAGGAGCGGCTCCGAGGCAAGTTCGATAAGGAGACGAGAAGGAAGCCGCTGATGTAAGCGGCGGATGCGGTGATATCCCATTCGGGGGCTATGGGTATTGAATTCGGTTTCTGGGAAGCACGAATCGACTGCTGATGTTTAGTTGATGCTGAAGTCTCGCAGGGAGTGAGCGTGCGAAGAACATCAGATCGTAGAACGCTCGCGGGCTGGTCAGTGCGAAGACGTTGAGTTCATGTGGAACGGTGAACACGGCTTGGAAGTAGCCGGTGGGGAGCAGTTCCTGCTGGCGGCTTTCGATCCAGCGCTCTCTGGCTCTGGCCTGGCAATTGGGACAGTGCCGGTTGCGGCATGAGTTGAACGAGATGCCGGCCTCGCAGCCGCACTGCGAGCACACGTCGAGGTGGCCGCCGAGCGAGGCGGTGCGGCAGGCCAACACGGCGCGATACGCCTTCAGCTGTTGATAGCTGATCGAGGACTGATAGCGCTCGAGGTACCGGTTGCCCTGTGCACGGAGGATGTCGGCCAACTCCAATGCGGGCCGGCTCATGGCTTAGGCGGACGCCGCCGCGAGTGAAGCGTGCGCTCAACACTGGTGAGGTCCAACCTTCGATCGGGTTGGCTACCAGTTGCAGATGCTTCGAGGAAAGGTGCAGATACCTGGCGGTCGTTTCCAGATCGCCGTGTCCGAGCAGCAGTTGGGTAGTGCGCAGGTCGGTACCTGCCTCGAGCAAATGCGTGGCCCAGCTATGACGCAGCGTATGCGGAGTGACGCGCTTGCGGATGCCGGCACGTCGCGCTGCTTCGGTCACGATCTGCCAGACCGCCTTGTCAGTGATAGGTTTTTCGATCAGGCGAGAGTAGCGCGATGGAAACAGGAACGTGCGCGGCTTGAAGCATAGCCAGTGCGCGCGCAAGGTCTCGAGCAACGCGGGGCTCAGAGGCAGATCGCGGTACTTGCCACCCTCGCCGCCGACCACGCGAATAACCATGCGCTGACTATCGATGTCGGCCAGCTTCAGTTGTGCTTCTTCGGCGCGGCGCATGCCGGTGCCATAAAGCACCATCAACAGCGTGCGGTGAAACAGCGTTCCCGCGGCGTTGATCAGCCGTGCCACTTCTTCATGGCTCAAAATGCCGGGCAGCTTCTTCGGGACACGCGGATAAGGAATGTACTCGCGGAACTCCGGCCGCCTCAACGTGCGCACGTAGAAAAGGCGCAGTGCTGCGACATGGTTCTCTACCGTGCCCGGGGAAAGCTTGCGCGTCTTGAGCAGGTAAGCCTGGTAGCTGCGAAGGTGCTCCAAACCAAGCTTGTCGGGCGACTTGCCGAAGTAGCGGGCGTACTGCTCAACCCACCGGAGATAGTGACGAATCGTGCTCTCGTCGTAGTTGCGGCGCTCAAGTTCTTCGAGCATCATCTGGCGTAGTCGGGTCATAGGTTCCTCCTATGACCCTGACCTTACCTGTCAAACCTGCCACCACTCTCCTCACCAGCAATCGCGATAGCGTCCGCCGCGTCAGCGGCTTCGTTCTGGTCGGCTAGGGTGACCTTTGAAGAGTTTTCGTCTTGGATTTCGTCATTTTGCACCGAATGTATGGCATTTTCGGAGTCCACTCGCGGCCGGATTGCGGCTCGAACCCGTGGTTGCTGGAGCAAAATGTTGCGAAATGGTAAATACCTCTGAGTGGGATGCCTGGCTCGGTGAGTTCGCGGAAATTTTCGCACCTTCGCACCGTTCCCCTGTTCCGGAGGTGGCCCTTTGCACCATATGGGGTGGCAGCAAAGCACTCGACCGAGCACGAACGCGGACCTGCGATGGAATCAGATGGATTTCACTTGCCGTAGAACGGCCGACTCGCTCTCTTCAATGAGCGTGCCATAGCCGCTCGCCACAACAGCGCGTCGGCGATCTACGGCCATGTGGCTCTCACCACTTGTTGATGCGCGAACTGGACACACTCTGTGCGGAGGCAGATTGTGGTAGGGCAAAGATCCAGCGGTCTCTCCGGCTCGGCCACAACTGCACCATGAAGGCCTAGGTGTTTAGTCCCGGAGATAGATGGTGCATACTTTTCACGAGAGTGGAAGGAGGCACTATGGGGCAGGTTTTACACCGGAGCGCCACC
>JAJXXG010001150.1 GCA_021781255.1 Acidobacteriota bacterium | reverse complement strand
TACTTCGAAGCCTGCCGAAGAGGGAGGCCGGCCATGAAGTTTCTGTTTGCCTGTTCTTTTTTGCTTGTGAGCGCGGGCAGCATCATTGCGCAATCTTTTTCCGCAACAGAAGTTCTCCCCCAAGGCGCAGAAATAGATCTGAAGATGGCGCAGACGCCCACCTCGAAGAACGCCCACATCGGAGACCGCGTAGAACTGGTGGTGGCCAGCGACGTGATTGTCTACGATGCGGTGCTGGTTCCCAGAAACACGCGCGTGCTGGGAACTGTCTCGGTGGGAAAAGCAAAGGAAGGCGACAAGAAGAACCCGCACGAGGTTGCTATACAGATCGACTACATACGCTTAGGAGATCGGCGCATCAAGCTGAGCGGGGCACAATCCGACAAGGGCAAGATAAACAAGGGTACGGCCGTCGCAGGCGCTGCCCTTTTTGGCCTTGCGGGTTTGGCGGTCGCAATGGACGCTCGAACCGGCGAAATCAGGGAGGGGACAGAAGTGCGCGCCTTTGTCGCCGAAGACGTTACTTTGCCCGTGCTTGGCGTTGCACAAAAAAGCACGGAAGCGCCAGTGCAAACTCCTGCATCCCGGTGAGCGTATCCGATTGGCCCCAGCTGGTGCGGGAATCCCGACTGAACTCAGGGCAGAAGTTTTTGCCATCTCAGCCACAGAAACGGAACGTGAAACGCCTGCGGGGAATTTTGCTCTATGGCTTCTCGCTAAAAACTGAAGGACACCTGCAGATCGATGCTGCGATTGGATGCAGCCGAAGCGAAGAAGCCACCGGCAAGAGCGTTCGATTCACCGAACAACGGCGACTCCAGCACTCCCATCGGCGCCGCCAGATTCACGTTGTTGAAGATATTTCTTCCCATGGCAGCAAAGGTGAGCGAGTAGCGACGGGGGACCATTTGTCCCATCATGAATGGATTTCGGCCACTGTTGCCGCTTAATCCACCGGGGCCAAGGCCGCCCATGCCGCCGGGTCCGTGGCCGCCGGGCGGTGGCCCACCTGGGGGCGGACCGCCGCCAGGAAAGCCGAAGCCGGAGTTGGATCCCCCTGTAACCTTTGGCCCAACGCCAAAGGTCTTAGCGACCCTGATATTCATGCTGAACTGGTGTGGCCCGGTTCCGAGGTCATACGGAATGCGGGCCTGGTTCCATGCCGGGTTCAGGTCGAAAGTGCCATAAGCGGTTGTCACGGGATTGACCGTACCGGCCGTTGCATATGCGGGGCGCTGGTTGTACTGGTTATCCCCATTGTCCGTTCCAATGGTGACATTGAAGGGCGAGCCCGAGTTATACACCATCATGGGACTGAAGGAGACTCCAAAGGGGCCCGTGAGATTTCCGCCCAACAGGAACCGGCTGCGCACATCGAAGCTGGCGCGGCCGTAGTCGGCGCCGGGATCGGTCTGGTTGGAGGGGAAATAGCTGGGGCCAGAAGTATCGGCGTTGGCAAAGTTCAGCATGTAGAAACCAAAGAGGGAAACGTGCTTTGCGCTCACGCTGTAGTTGACCGTCAACTGATTCTGGTTGAAGACGCCTCCGGATTCATATTCATAGATATTGTCGTTCCCTCCTAATGGCCGTGTGCCTGTGCAGGTGACAGGCGGGGCTGAGGTGCAGGAATAAGTGGCGGGATCATAGGCGTTGATGTTGTCGCTGAGAAACTGGTGCACGCCGCGAGAGTTAATATACGTGGCGGAAACGGTCGCAAATCTACCTACCGTGCGCTCAACTCCCACCGCTGCTTCCATAGTGAGGGCGGCCTTGAGATTCGGAGCAATCTGATAGATGGCTGGAGAGGCAGTGCTGCTGGATGTGAACAACGGCGACCCGGGCGTCGGATTACCATCGGCCTCGTAGAAGCCGGGAGCATTGATTACGTACTGCTGCTGATTCACGCCGTTCTGGCGGATCGCGTTCAGGATGTTGGTTTCAGCAAAACGCGTGTAGAACCATCCATATCCGCCGCGGATCACTGTCTTTCCCTGCTTGTTCCCGCGGGTGCCGGGCGCCCAGGCAAACGAGAGCCGCGGGGCCCAGTCGTTATGGTCGCCGATCCAGTTCTGCGTTTCGTAACGAAGGCCGTAGCTCAGCGTGAAGTTGGGACGCCATTTGTAGTCGTCCTGATAGTAGAGGCCAACGTCGTAGTAGTCGGCCAGCGCCGCCGGGCTGTTTACTAGAGTTACGGTGTACTGCGCCGGCGTCTCCGCCTGGTAGGCGGCGAGCGACGTATAAATGTACTGGCCGTTGGTGCCCGACATGGTGTAGTTGGAGTCGCGCGTGAAGCGAAGCCGCCCGCCGAAGTTGATGGCATGGGCTCCTTTGCTGACGATGGTGTTGTTCTGCAACTCATAGCCATTCTGCAGGTCTCGGATAACGCCCATGCTGTTTCCGCCGCTTGTGAACGCTCCCTCCACCATTACCGTGGGTGTGTTGTTTTGCGCAGCCTGATTGCTGCTGTTGCGCATGTATTGGAAATGGGTCTCATTCACTACGCCGGCGCTGATCATCTGCGTGTCGTTGATTTGCAGGGTATTTCCCGTACTGCTCATGTTGTAGGCCTGGATTGGCAGGGTGAATGTCGTGATGCCGTCGTTGGTGTCGTTCTGCCGGTCAAACATGTAGCGAGCGCTCAAGGTGTTTTTGGCGCCTAGCTGAAAGTCGAAGCGCGGACTGAAATCGAGCCGCGATTGCGGGTTGGCAAGGGCTTCGCTGTAGGTCTCGGACAGGCCGGTCGCGCGGTCGAAGTATGGTGTATTGATAATCGAGTTCGATTGGTTGTTGCGATCGAAGACGCTCACGAAGAAGGATGAGGTTTTGGTCAACGCGCCGCTGACATTGCCCATAAGAAAGGTGGAGTAGTACGGCGGTTCGCTGGCCACGAACGGGTTGAGCGAATTGAATGCGGAGTCATTGCCGTTCATCATGAACATGCCGTGGAGTTTTTCGGTTCCAGGCTTGGTCATAATCTGAATGCGTCCGTAGCCCAACTGGTCGTATTCCGCCGAAAAGGGATTCTGATTGACGCGGATCTCCCGAATCGAGGACTTTGGCGGGAGCTGTCCGCCGGAGAAACCATCGATATAGATTTGCCCGCCGTTGGGCCCGGCCGATGGTCCGGCAAGAGCAGTGAGTTCGTTTTGCAAATCATCCGGGTCATCGGAGAGCGCGTCGAGGTCTTTGCCCTTGATCACGGTTGAATTTGTGTTGTCCTCGGCGCTCGTGTCCACGGTCAAGGTCTGATCGTTTACCGTAACCTGCTGCGTTTGGACAGGGATCTTCAAGGTAATGTTCTGGATGACAACCTTGCCGCTCGAGACCATCACATTCTGTACTGCGAACGGAGCAAAGCCCTGGGCAGTCGCGGAGATCGTGTAGCGCCCGGGCTCCAGTCGGTCTAGTGAATACGTGCCGTTCCCGCGGCTCGCAGTGGACCGGGAGAAGTGGTCTTTATTTGACAGCGTGATGGTTGCCGTTGGAATCACTGCCCCGGAGGGATCGGTGATGGTTCCCTGAACTGTGCCCGTCTGCGCCTGGGCTGCTGCCGCCAGCGCGGCCCAGATGAGAGATGCGCCCCATATCACCCTCATGATGGCTTGTTTTGCCATGATGCTCCCTTTCGACGTCAATATTCACTGCCATCTTCAGGAGACATTGGATGAAGGCACTGTGCGGTCACGAAAGGTAAAACTGTGTAACAAAGTGTCTAGCGTTCGTGACAATTTGTTACATTTTCCCTGAATTCCATTGGATCGAGAGGCGTAGCCTAAATGTAAAGTGTGTCTTGGTTGTGAGAGTAAGCGAGGCGCAGAACGCGCTTCTTCGGGGCGCAAGAGAGATGCCAGTGGACGACATCCTGCTCATTGACGATGACGTCGAGCTCTGTTCGATGCTGACGGAATACCTTAACCGCTATGGATTTCACGTCACCGCCATGCATCGAGGCGACACCGGCCTGAAGGCCGCGCTGGAGAAACCGTTTGCGCTGGTTTTGCTCGATGTGATGCTGCCGGGGCTGGATGGTTTTGAGGTGCTACGGCGGATCCGGGCTGCTTCTCAGGTCAGCGTCCTGCTCTTAACTGCTCGCGGAGAAGACGTGGACCGCATCGTTGGGCTTGAGATCGGCGCCGACGATTACCTTTCGAAGCCATTCAACCCGCGTGAGCTACTGGCAAGAGCGCGCGCCATTCTGCGCAGAAGTACGGGTCCCGCGGTCACGCAGGAGGAGCCGCTTTTGCGCGCCGCAGGACTTGAGCTCAACCGCCCTGCTCGAACCGTTTTTCAAAACGGAGAGAAGATCGACCTGACGGATGTTGAATTCGGGCTGCTTGAGGCTCTGATGCGCTCACCGGGAAAGGTCGTCACGCGCGAGGAGATTTCAGAGAGCGTGCTCGGACGAAAGTTCCATCCGTTCGACCGAAGCCTGGATATGCACTTGAGCCGCCTAAGGCGAAAACTCGGCGAGAACGGGGCTCCGGGTGAGCAAGTGAAGACGATTCGCGGAGTCGGATACCAACTTGCCGTGAAACTCAACCCTCCCGTGGCGAAGGACTGAACGATGCGTGGCCTTTTCTTCAAGATCTTCATTATCTTCTGGATTGCGCAGAGCCTGATCTTTGTCATCTCGACGACGGCGCTCATCGTGCAGCATCACTTTGGGAGTCCGGACGTTTTCTTCGATACCCTCAACAGCAGCTTGCGGAATGACGGAAATGCGGCCGTTCGCGCCTACGAGGCGGGAGGCTGCGATGCCTTGCGCGCATATGGCCAAAGCATTTCTCAAGTAGTTGGCCTTGAAGAGGCGGCAGGCAAGAACCTTTGCAATCCGGAGGTCAACCGCGGCCCCGAGCCGAGCGCGCCGATTCCTGCGCGCATCACCGGAATTCAGGTTGGCAACGAATACATCTGGAAGGTGCCGGTTTCATCGAAAGATGGAAAGCGGTATCTGTTTCTGCTGAGCCGGCATCATGTGCCCAGAAACGAAAACTGGCTTCAGGATATGCTGCTCTTCTCGTTCCCGCAGCTCCCGGCGGCGATTGTCGTGGGCGGCCTGACAACGTTCGTGCTTGTATTGCTTTTTACTCGTCCGGTTGTGAAGCTCAGAAAGGCAGCCCGCGAGCTGGCAATGGGAAACCTGAATGCGCGAGTGACCGGCCCCGCCTCGCGATCGCGCATCTTCCCAGGCGACGAGATTAACGGCCTGATCCATGACTTCAATCACATGGCCGAACGGCTGGAGTCACTCGTCGATGCGCAGAAGCTTTTGTTGAGAGACGTGTCGCACGAACTGCGCTCGCCGCTGTCCCGGCTCAGTGTGGCCCTCGAGTTGGCCCGCGACGATGCAGAACCGTCAATGATGCCGCATCTGGAGCGGATCGAACGGGAGACCGGGCGGCTGAATTCGCTGATTGGGCAACTGCTCACCTTATCGTCGATGGAAGCGCTTGAGAAGGTTGAGAACTTCGAGCCTCTATCTCTTAATCGCCTGATTGAGCGAATGATTCCGGATGCGGAGTTCGAGGCCCGGCAGCGGCAATGCACCGTGGCCTTTCACGCCAATGACGAATGCGCGATTCTTGGCAACCAGGAGCTGCTGTTCCGCGCTATCGAAAATGTCGTGCGCAACGCGATCCGGTATTCCGAGAGCGGATCGCAAATCGAGATCAAGCTTTCTAGAGTGATGCGGCGCGGAGAGCGGAGCGCAGAGATCGAAGTGAATGATCGTGGCCCGGGAATTCCGGAAGATCAACTGGACAAAATCTTTCGCCCGTTCTCTCGCGTGGACTCCGCTCGCAGCCCGGACACAGGTGGATTCGGCGTAGGACTTGCCATTGCGGATCGAGCGGTGAGGCTGCACAAAGGTGAATTGCGTGCCTGCAACAGAGAGGGCGGCGGCGCAACCATCCGAATGAGTTTCCCCGCTTCAGAGTAACGGACAAACTGCAAGCGACACTTCATCGGTTTCAGCACGGACGACGGCGCAGAATCGCAGCAACTGTGAAGCTGTGGAATTTGAAATACAAGTCCTTTGAATCCGGCAAAGCAGGCGCGGCAGGCACAGTCAGATTTTGCGCAGATTAGCGAACTTTTCCATCAGTTTTTTCATGCCGTGGCGGGCAAAAAGCACGGTCAGCTTGGCGTCTTCGCCGTCGCCCTCGCGCATCAGCACCTGGCCTTCGCCGTATTTTGCATGCATCACGCGCTGGCCTTTCTTTAGGCCCGTTGCGCCGTGAGTCGCGGGAGTGTCTATCGCGGGACGCGCGAAGGAACCGGGCCTGCCCGCGCCGGACTTTCCGCCAAAGAACCGCGCGATATTGTCGATGGACGGCTCCGGCGCTTGCGCGCTCTTGCTTTTCGGAGCAGAGCCATGGCGCGGCGAGAGGGTCGGCGCGGTGGAATGCGGGATCTCCTGGCTCTCGTCTTCGTAGTTGAAGTGGTGGCCTTCGAAGTTGCCGGGCTTTTTGGGGTTTCTGTTTGCTCCGTACGGAGACCGGTAGGCAGGAGTGGACCACGCAGGGCTCTCACCCCGCGGACTAAGACCTGTCCGTGGGGACCCCAGACTGCGTCCCCCCAGGTTCTCCACCAACTGCGCGGGAACCTCTTCCAGAAAGCGCGAAGGGATGGTCGGCTCCGGAGCATCGTAGCCGTAACGGCGGCGATAGTGGGCGCGGCTCAGGACGAGCGAGTCCATGGCGCGCGTCATGCCCACGTAGCAAAG
>JAJXXG010000412.1 GCA_021781255.1 Acidobacteriota bacterium | reverse complement strand
TGTGCAAAGGCACACGTTCGCCAATGAGCGCATGAAGCGCCTCATAGAGCTTTGAAGGTTTCATGGGATTTCCTTGGAGGTTCGAGGTGGGAGGCAGCATGTAGGTTGACGCAATTAATGACATTCGTGACAGAATTCGTGACACAAAATGACACAATTAATGACACAGAACGCCAGCGACTGCGACCTGTTGCTTTTGTTGGAATGGGTGTGGATTACTTGCGAGATTTTGGTTGGCGCGCTCTTCTGAACAGCGCGTAGAGCGTCACCTCTTCCAGATCGTTGTCGTCGAGCCCACGCGTGGCAGTGAGCAAGGCATTGATCTGAGAAGATGGCTGTATCACCGGGAAAAACGCACCGATGGGCACATTGAAGAACTGAGCCAGCATGTCCAGATCCGAGATGGATGGCTTATAGGTCGCCGTTTCCCACCGGGAAATGGTGTTGGCCGTGGTCCCTATTGCTTCCGCCAGTTCCTCCTGGCTGATACCGGTGCCTCCCCAACCTGTCCTCAGTTCTCGGATTCGGTTCCCGATCCAACTGTAGATATTGCGCGCTGCCCGAGGCATGGCTGACGTTCCTTTTCTGTTGACATTCCTGTTGACGTATGTTGTACTTCCTTTCAAAGGATATGTCAATCCTATTGTAGGACGGATCAACGGGTGAGCACGACGCGACTTTTGCTTTGGTGGATGGAGGGCAAAATGTACGGACTGAGCGGCCCGGACCTTCGACGCAGCCAAATCACGTTTCGCTCATCTCACGGTTTCGCCGAAGCTGTTGATTTCCGTTATCTGGAACGAGCGCGAGAGCCAGTGAGCCGGTCCAAAGCTGGAGTACAAGGGAAAGTTGCCGACGTTTTCAGCGGCCGATCACGTCACGCCGAATCGCAGAATGAGCTCCGGGCATTTCAAGTACTACTGGCGACTGGACGGACCAATGATTGGCAAGAGCAGCCGTTCCACCTGGACTACCACCTCGACGGAGCAAGGCATCGATATACGCCGGACATTTTGGTGGCGTGGGGTTCGCACCGGGAAGTCGTCGAGATCAAGGACGACGCCGAGGCTGACCTGCCTGCCAATCAGGAGCGGTTTACTCTGATTCGCGAACTTCTCGATGAGCACGGCTATCACTTCCGCGTATGGCGAAAAGCCGAAATCTGTGCCGAGCCGCGCTTCAGCAACGTCGCAGTGATCTTGCGCTATAGATGCGCGCAGGTCGCTCCCATTGAGCGCGAGAAAATCCGACGAGCGTTTGCTTCCACGTCAAGATATCGTCTGCGCACGTTGTGCGAACTCCACGAAATCCCCATTCAGAGCGTGCTTCGGACAGTTCTGGATGGCACGCTACACGTGAACTGGTGGGAGCCGGTCACGCTGGATTCGGAAGTAAGCTGCACTCCCACCGGGCCACAGGTCTGGCCTTCCCCTCAACAGGGCGCGCAGCCGTCGAACTGCGCAGGGAGCGGGGATGTCGCAATTCGCATTTAGAAGAGGGCAATCCGTAAGGATTGGGCCGAACGAGTTTCAGTTCCTCCGTCGGATGCCTGAGGCCAAATGGCAGCTTGAAAACGCTGCTACGGGAGAATGGCGTACATTCGCCGAGAGCGAACTGCTCGACCTGTTCGCCACCGGAAAACTGTCCTTCATTTCGAAACTCGACGCAGCATGTCCCGCAGCGCATAAACTGGCCGGAAAGTTGGAGCGAGATATTTCAGCGTACCCGTCCGAACTGGTTGCGCTGGCGCAGGTCCGCGTTCAATATCTCAAAGAACTCGATCGGCGTCAGCCGATCGCCATCAGTCGAAGAACCATAGAGCCTCTTATCGGTGCCCTCTCGGAACAAGTCAACGATGAAAAACCACCCAGCTGGCGTACGGTGTGCCGGGACTATCGCAAATGGGTGTCGGCGGGCCGGGACATACGCGCGATCATTTTCCAGTACGCCGAACGCGGCAACCGCACTTCTCGAATGGCTCCGGAAGTCAAAGCGATCAGCGACCAGGTGATCACTGAGTTGTACATGACGCCGGAGCGCAAGCGCGTTCCTGAAGTGCACTTGGAAATCCTGCGCCGCGTAAATGATGAAAACGGATTCCGCCCCATGGACAGCAGGCTTCCTTCGCCAAGCCAGAGGACGGTCTACCGCGAGATAGCACGCAAGACTCCCTTTGAATTGACACTGGCGCGCTACGGGAAACGGCACGCCGACATGGAGTTTCGTGTGTCGATGACTGGACCCACCGCGTCTCGTGCTCTTCAGCGCGTCGTGATGGATCACACTCCCGCCGACATGATCGTTGTGGATGATGACAGTATGTTGCCGTTGGGGAGGCCGACAATTACCACGGCCCTCGATGAATACTCCCGATGTCCAATGGGCTTCTATACCGGTTTCGAGCCGCCGAGTTGCCTGGCAGTGATGCGATGTCTGAAGCATGCGATTCTGCCCAAGACCTATGTGTCACGCGACTTTCCCTCGATCAAGAATCAGTGGGAGTGCCACGGCCTTCCGGAGCTGGTAGTCGTCGATAATCCTCCGGAGTTCCATTCGACGCATTTTGAGCATGCCTGCTTGCAGATCGGCACAGATATCCAGTATGCAAAGGTGCTGGTGCCATGGTACAAGGGGACGCTTGAGCGGTTCCAGGGAACCATGAACCGCGATCTCATGCATGGCGTGCCCGGGACAACATTCAGCGGCATTCTGGAGCGCGACGATTACGACCCCACCAAGCACGCTGTCGTTCTGCTCAGCACCTTCCGCGAGATCCTTCACAAATGGATCATCGACGTATACCTGCAAACCCCGCATCGGGGCATTCAGGAACTGCCGGCAGAGAAATGGCGCGCTGAAACCATCGGCCTGCCGCCTCCCCTGCCGCCGAACGCTGCTGAATTGGATGTTGTTCTCGGCATGAGAGCGCAGAGGGTTGTCTTTCATTACGGAATAGAACTGGAGGGGCTCAAGTACAACAGTTTCGAACTCGGTGAACTGCGGCGTGGAATGGGAACCACCTTCAAGGCCGAACTGACATTCGATCTGAGCGATTTGGGCCATATCAACGTCCTGGACCAGCGGAAGGGTAACTACATTCAGGTTCCTGCACTGAATCAAGCCTATGCCACTCGGCTCTCGCTATGGCAGCACAAGGTCATTCGCCGTTATGCCCTGGAGCGGCTGAATGCCCGAACGGACACCCTGGCGCTGGCGCAGGCTAAGGCTGAAATTCGCGCGTTTATTGATCGCGACTTCCACCGCAAATCGACTCGTGGCCGCAAACGCCATGCGCGTTTCTTGTCAGAACCCTCCCCGCAACTATCCACAACGGAGACCTTGGAGAACCCGGGGATTCGACTCGTTCCCCCGAAAGACATGCCCGTTGTTGGAACGACTCCGAATGCAATCGCGCCCAGCTTCTTTCAGGACGACGAAACCCTTCCCGTGTATGAAGCAGGTTTCGACCTGCCGCATCCGCCCCCTGTCATTGCGAGTGCGGAAAGGGTCGCGTTCGCTGCGGAGGAAGCATGAAATGATGGACTGTTCAGAGCGGGTATTGGTCAAGTATCCTTTGTTTACGACCGCAGTTCGGCGTATTCAGGAGTGCTTCGACAGCTTTGGCACAACCGCCGAGCCAGCGTGCTGCCCCATTGTTGGCGAAAGCGGCAGCGGCAAGACTACCATCATTTCTTATTTTGCGAACCTGCATCCCCGGGTGGATCACACTTGGGGCGTTGAGCAGCCGGTGCTGCTTGCCAAGGTTCCCGCACGGCCTACGGTAAAGAGCCTTGCCGAAACACTTCTGTATCAATTGGGCGATCCGCTATGGACGCGAGGAAACACGGTCAGCAAGAGTATCCGGCTCCGCGAATTGCTCAAGCGCTGTCGTGTGCGGCTCCTTGCTCTGGACGAGTTTCAGCATTTTGTCGATGTTCGCCAGGCGAATATTCCCAACGACGTTGCAGACTGGCTGAAGGAGCAGGTCGAGGAAGCAAAGCTTGCCATCGTCGTGCTGGGACTCGACCGCTGTTTGGAGGTGCTCAGACAGAACGAGCAGTTGCGCCGTCGATTTGGCGCCAACGTCCGAGTGGGCGCATTTCGCTGGGACAACAAAGAGGAACGTACAGTCTATCGAGCGTTTCTTCGGGCTGTTCAGGAACAGCTTCCCGAGTTTACGATGCCGGAACTCTCGGATGTTGAGATGGCTTTCCGCATGCACTACGGCTCATTCGGGCTGATTGGCTACACCATGAAGATCCTTCGCGGAGCGGCACGAATCGCCAGCTCTCATCCACGGAAGCAGATCACGACGGAGACTCTCGCCCAATCCTATGCGGTGAATGTCTGGGCAGAACGTCTTGATAGCCCCAATCCCTTTTTAGAAGACTTTGACATGGAAAGGGCACCTGCACTTCGGGTGCCGAGTGGGACAAGAGCAATTCCGTCGGCCCCAAACAGACGCAGGGTAGAACGTGTCGAGCTACATGCATGACCCAATCATTACCAAACCCCTCAAACCCATCTGGCTCCAAGACCATCGGCCTGGGCCGCCTCCCTTTTCGTGTTGACCCTTTAGAAATTGAGAGTGCTCGCGGATACATCGGCAGGGTAGCGCAAATATACAGCACGAGTGTCAGCGCTCTTGGTGAGATCTTTGGGTTGACTCAAATGCTGGGTTTGGAACGGGGCGACAATACTGAGCAAATTGCCTATGCGCTACGCCTGGAGGCATCCGAGTGGCGACGCCTGTGCTATAAGCAGACCAATGCCAAGGGGCAGTATGGACCGACATCATTCTTTGGCCAATCGATCGGTGGGGATCGGCTCAATTACGGATTCCCCCGAGTATGTCCAAAGTGCCTCAGCGAACACGCCGCGGTGTGGGGCGTTTGGGACCTCGGTTTGGTTTGCGCTTGTCCGATCCATCGTTGCGTGCTTGTCCACCACTGTCCGAAGTGCGGACGGAGACTCCGCTGGCAGAGGCCCAGTCTCCATCGATGTTATTGCCAGTTCGATTTGAGGACGGTCGGGAGTGAGCCTGCGGACTCGGGCTTGGTGGCCATTAATGCCACAATCTATCGCGCTGCCGGCTTCCCCGTCGAGGCGGCCGAAGCTGATATGACTGCTGCAGAATTTCCTTCTGCCCTAATCGAACTGCATCTGGATCCATTGTTGCGCATCATCGCCTACCTCGGATCGACTCGAGAAGAGAAGGCGGGCTTCATGCATCACAGCCGATTTGCGTCGAGCCTGGACGCTGCAATTCAGACGAGCACGACTGCGACGGGCTTATTAGCCAACTGGCCCCAGTCCTTTCATGAAATGTTACGGCGAATGGCTCCCGGAGACATCACAGCACCAATGACTCGCAGCATCGAGGATACATTTGGGAAACTACACAAGAAGATGACTGTCATGTTTACCCGTGCGGAATCAGGGTTTCTTCACGACGCCTTCGAAGACTTTATTGCGCGCCATTGGAAAGGATCGAGACGTGGACACCGGCATCTTGACTCTCAATGGATCGTGGCCGCAGAGGCTGGCAGGGTGATAGGCACCAGATCTGTTAGAGCTCTTGTGCATGGGGGAGCATTGAAGGGCATCTTCGTCAAATGCCGGAGTGGAAATGGGACTGAGTGCTGGATTACGCGCGAGTCATTAACTCGGTGGATTGCTGAAAGAGATGGCAAGCGTGCCAGCTATATGCGGCGCGCTGAAGCGGATCTCGTATTGGGCCTGAAGAGGGGTGTGGTGTTGAAGCTCGCCCGCGAAGGCCTCATCCGATCTCTAAACGGCATTGAGCACCGTCTCTCGCATGGTATCCATCTTCATCGCGACGATGTGATGAATATCAAAGATGCATTCTACAGACACTTACCACTCAACCGAAATCTGCATCCAGGGGCAATACTGCCGCTTGCAAGCATAATCCGCCGCCTCGGGCGTACTCATGAACTTGGGGCAATCCTTCGAGCTGTTGTTGCTGGGACGCTCGTACCAGTGGCTCATGAGAAGCACCTCCCGGGAATCACAGCTTATTGTTTCCCCATAGAAGTTCTTCATCACTATCGTCGCGTATCGAACAAGCAAGCGAGTGGCGAACATCTTAGCCGCAAAGAGGTGGCTTCGTTCTTGCAGATTCCCAGCGAAGCCGTCCCTCAACTTGCCTTTCGCGGATTCTTGGGCACTTCAAGTAAGCCGAGCCAAGGCCGATCAGCTCTGTATTCCGTAGCGGACGTCCAGCACTTCGCTGAGCAATATGTTCCGCTCAATATTGTCGCTAAGAAATTCAGAACTAATCCATGCTGGCTTGGCAAGTACTTGGAGTGTAGCGGCATCCAACTGCTGACCGTTCAGTTGCACCGCGAGCGAAGATTGTTCATCTCACGATGTGTTGCCTCGCAGCTGCGGACCCTGTCGCCGGGGGAGCAAGAATCAGTTCGTGATAACAGCAGGTCTCGTACTTCTCTACCGCAATATCACGTAGGGCTGAACACAGGGACACTGGCGTAGGATCGTGCCACGAATTGCGTCAAACATGTAGGATTGTGCCACTATTTGCGTCAATTTATGTCATGAATTGTGTCAGAAATCAAATCTTTCCCCTTTAAAACCATCACTCACAGTGTCAACAATTGCGTCAACCTACACAGCAGTACCTGGAGGTTTCTTACAGGCACACATGCGGGATTTGCTACGGCCGCGAAAAGTAGCCATACACGCA
>JAJXXG010000050.1 GCA_021781255.1 Acidobacteriota bacterium | reverse complement strand
GATTCAGGCGGCAGGCTCCTGCGGCCGTCGCGACCCACACATACTCGCCCTGCACTGCTACGCCATAGACAATGTCGTTGCTCAGGCCTGAGTTCAATTGCGTAAAGGTATCGATGCGTCCACCAGAGATGCGGCTCAACCCACCCATTGTCCCCGCCCAAACGTCACCGGTCCGTTTGTCCAGTGCGAGCGAGAGTACAGCCTGCTGCGCCAGCCCATCCTTGGTCGTGTAAGTCTTCCACTTGCCTTTTTCGTAAAGAGCCAGTCCATCGTCTGTACCTGCCCAGATGCGATTTCCATCCACCAGCACTGCATAAACGTGATTGTTGGGCAGGCCGTTTCTGGTGGTGTAGTTCACCCAACGATAATGCGGCATCATGGGCGGCTTGGAGGGAGCGGCAATTGCAAGCGTCGCCGAGGCCACAAGCGCCGCGCCCAGATACAGATTCTTGATTGCGCTCTTCATGCTTGCCGTCCTTTCATCGAGTCCTCAGATATTCAACCAAGTCATTCAGTTGGTCCTTGGTCAGGTCATTCGTGCGCCCGTGTTTGTCCTGCGGGTTATGCACTGTCCAGATTTCTTCAAGGGTCGCGGCCGAACCATCGTGCAAATAAGGCGCAGTGAGTGCGATGTTCTTCAGCTGCGGAGTATCGAACAGCCCCGAGCTATCACCAGTTCCCTTCGTACCCACATCAAATTTCTTCAGGTCGGTACCCAGCGGTCCGCTGTGACAATAGCTGCAGCGATTGGCCAGCGGAATTGGTTTACCGAAGTTGTCGACCGTGCGATCGAAGATGGCCTTGCCGCGCTCCTGGGCGGGTGTCAGCTCGCCACCAGGCCTGAGCCAGCGATTGGGTCTTGCTGGAAGGCTGTTGACGTATGTGGTTAAATCCGCCAAGGCGAGATCGTCATAATTCTGCGATCGCCAGAAATACTTTTCCGTTCGCGGCCCGCATTCGGTTGGCAGGTTGGGATTCGTCCCGTTCCACTTGAAGGGTGCGGTGTCCTTGATGTCTTCCAGCAGACGATTGTCCAGAATGTTGCGACCCAGGCCGTTCGGTTCCAAATCCCACTGCAATCCGTCGTAGGTCGAATCGATATGACAGTTCGCGCAGCCAATGCCTCCGTGGAACGAGTAGTGTGCAGTGTAGAAGAGCTGTTCTCCACGGCGCAGCGCCTGAATTTCCTGCTTCTCTGTCAAATCCATCTTCGGCGCGTAACGATGGCGCGGATCGATGTGGCAATATTGGCAACGCAACCGGCCAACTGGCGTGTTAATCACCTCTCCGTAGACCTTCAGGGCCATCTTTAGTGACCACAGTTGCTTCGATCCGGCCAGATGAATCGTTGAAACTACGTTGTTGCTCTGCGTGTCGATCACGCTAATGGTGTCATCCAGCCGGTTGGCCACCAGAACTCGCCGCCCGTCCGGACTTACAGTCACGCCACGCGGATCGTGGCCCACCGGAATGCGCTTTATGACGTAATTAGCACTGGCAGCAAGGTTGTAGGCAAAAGGCGGACGATGCGTCTGGATATAGCGCAGCAGGCTCGGAACGTCGATCGCAACCATGAGCTCAGAGCCACCACTGCTTACATAAAGACGCCTGTTATCTGGTGTAATCGCTACGCCAAATGGGCGCGCCGCATAGCTGTCCAGGTTATCCAGAGGCACTTCAACCGGTTTGCTTCCTGCATCCGCACCGAACAACTCCAGCGTGTCTTCAAAAACCCATCCGTGCTCTACAGAAGTGATGGTCACCAGATTTTTCGGATGCATCTCTGCCGCGACTCCAAGCCGTCCGTCCGAACTAACAGCAATATGAAAGACTCCGGCAATGCTGTGCAGCGGGATGCGGTTCACCACTTCCGCCGTACGCGTATCAATTACCGTGACCTCTGACTCAGGCGGTGTGCGTGGTGGCGTGGGATTCGGATACACGTGGGTAACATATAAGTTGCGTCCATCGGGAGAGAGAGTCATGTAGCTCGCGCCGCGCCCGGCCGCCAGTCTCTTCACTTCACTGCCGGTTTGGGCATTCAGCACGGCCACGTCGTTGCTGATTCGATTGGCTACATAAAGGTACTTGCCCGAGGGTCCCTCCACTACGCTGGAAGGTTCCATGCCCACATGCCACGTGGCAACCACTGCCAGCGCACGCGTGTCGATGACGGAGATGGTGTCGTTCCATGAGTTGGCGACAAAGAGACGGCTTTCATCAGGAGAAAGCGAAAATCCACGCGGCTCATGGCCGACGGGAATGGTCTTAATCCATGTATAGGTGCGCCCGTTAAAAACCCTCACTTCGCCGCTTTGACAAAGCAGATAGAGACGCGAACCGTCGTGCGAGAAAATCATTTCCAGCGGCGAGGCATAATTCAGAATTTCATCCTTGCTGGCGTTAGTGGCTGCCCTGACGGTTGCGACATCCCACAAACCAACGCCGCATAGCACTGCCAGCGCAGCAAGAACTGCCACAAAAGCCGCGTGCATTCGGCGAAAGCGCAGAAGCCTGTTCATCATCTTGGCTTCCTTTCTCCCGGCTCCTGCACGGTCAGTACGCGATCAACCGGCTCCTCATTGAGCGTCTGCACAATTCCGCTGGGCCAGCGCACCGTGAGCTTGTCGATCGTCTTGGCAGCGCCAAGTCCAAAGTGCACGCGTCCATCATTCTGTGAGAGATATCCAGAGCTCGCCACACGTTCCGCGGTCTGGCGCTTGTCTCCAGCCATTATCTCGATGCGCGCACCAATGCCGTCACGGTTGCTCTTGGTGCCTACCAGTTTGATTTCGATCCAATGCCCGGTGTCCGTCGACACATTGTGAAGAAGCGTTCCCTCGGCGCCGAGATTCACCAGGTACGAGTCCACCTTGCCATCACTGTCATAGTCGGCAAAGCATGCACCGCGCGCTACTGTTCGATTTCCAAGAACTTGGCCGGCTTCCCGAGATACATCGGCAAATTTTCCATTGCCGATCCCACGAAACACTGTGTGCTCTTGCGGAATCATGTGGATCAGGCCGCCATGAAACACCAGAATGTCCAGCAGCCCATCGTTGTCGAAATCGAAGACGCCGCTCCCCCAGCTCACGTACTGCGCCTCAGTCTGCGAGATGCGCGCAGCTGCGGTCACGTCATCGAAGCCACTCCACTCTTTCGGCAGGTCAGGCGACCCGAGCTGAGGGGCACCCATGTTCTTCAGGAAGCGGTTATAGCTTCCGTCAGTCACCCACAAGTCAAGAACTCCACGCCCCCAGAAGTCCGCAGCCACCGGGCCCATCGACGAAGTTGCTTCTCCATTCTGTCCATAGGCAGAGTTGGTATCGTTGGCAATTTCCTTGAACGTTCCGTCGTGATTGTTGTGAAAGAGAAAGTTCTGTGTGCTGTCGTTGGCAACGTAAATGTCATCCCATCCGTCGTTGTCAAAATCGGCTGCGGTCACTCCCATCGTGCGACCGATGAAGGCGCTGATTCCAGACTGCTTGGAAACATCTGTAAACGTGCCGTCGCAGTTGTTGTGGAACAGCATGTTGGTCTCGCCTGCATAATCGAGCGGACCGGGATAATTATCCGCGGCATAGAAGGCGCGATATTTGGGATCAAACTTCACATAGCGTCCGACGAAAAGATCCACGCAGCCGTCTTTGTCGTAGTCGAGCCATGTGGAACTGATGGCCCAACCCTTCACGTTGATGCCAGCCTTCGCGGTCACATCAGTAAAGTGGCCATTGCCATCATTGTGGTAAAGAACAACCTTCCCATAGCCGGTCACCAGCAGATCTTCGTAGCCGTCGTTGTCATAGTCGGCGGCCGTAACGGCATCACTGTACATATCGGGATTGAGACCCGAATCCTTGGTCACGTCAGTAAAGTGGCCATTGCCGTCATTGCGATAGAGATGGTTGTGCGGCAGCGGATTTGGCTTCACTTTCAGGGGAAAGGGATGCATATCATCCGCAAGGGGGCGCCCGTTAACCACATAAAGAGACGGCCGGCCGGAATTGTTGTAGTCAAACCACACGCAGCCGGCGCCGGTGCCTTCCAGCAGTGATCCCAGCTTGGCCGATCCGATACTGTGCACGAAGTCGATTCCGGATTTCTGCGTCGCGTCCTCAAAGCGAATAGTCGGCTGTGTTAAAGCTTTGCCGGCATCCACCACAGGCGATGTTGGAGGAATGGCACTCTGCGCCGCGGCAAGCGAGACGGCGCCTAAGAAAAGAAGAAGAGAACGAATCATCATCTCTACTTGCCTCCCGATGAAGTGTTTTGCGCGGACGCGTGAAGTTGTGCTCCCGTCAAGTCGACTGGAGTGGTGTTTTGCAACAGCACCTCGGGCACACGATTTTCCGGTGAGCGCGCCGGTCCTGCATGACAGCCGACGCAGATTCGCTGCACGCCACTGCGCGCCCAGAACCAGCCGCGTTCGCGGCGCATCACGACACCTTTGCGGTCGAGCAGAAGGAAGCGAATGGGCCGATCCCCCGGGACCTTCACAAAGAAGGAACCGTCCGATGCGACCGGCGCGGTTCCATTCACAATGACATGCCCCTTCGCGTCAAGGCTCTCAAGCCTTACCGACGTGGGCGTCTGCCTCAAATCTCCTTCGATTGACATCCTGGAATCGAGGACCAGAAGGTTGGCGTAGTTCCAATGATGCAATCCCGAAGGGAAACGCAGTGGTTTCACACGTGGATTCACCAGAACCGGTTCGACGAGATTTTTACCGCGCTCGGCAAACACTGTTTTCATTCGCCTGGTTCCAGGCTTCCACAGGTGGATGGCAAAGCGCGATTCGTCACCTGCGCGCGCGCTCATCAGCCACGAACCGGAGGCTGTTTCCGCAATTGCACCGGCATAGTAGGCACTGGGCGCATCCACCGGTACTTCATGCGCCAGCGCAGAAGTGAAGCGCGCCAGCGATCGGCCATGTGTAAAGACCACGTCGCCGGAGGAAAGTTGCGAGCCACCCCAACGGGCTCGCCCATGATCGCAGCGATAGGATTCAACGCTCGAGCCATCGGCGTAGACCAGATACAACTCGGGAGTTGAATCCTCTCCAAGTGGGAATCCTGATTCAAAGAGAATGCGCCCGTCGGCAAGAACCGCGGTGGGAAACGTATTGCTCGGCACATAGGTGAGTGGCAGTACACCGGGACCCGCCGTCGGATTCAGGAAGGGAATCTTGGGCGGATGGCCATCCTCAGCCGACTCAACCCGGAATCCTGAGGGCGTGCGCTGTGCCCACACCATGCGGCCACCGGGCAAATAGAACGGGCGCTCGGCGTCGGTCTTGGTTTCAATCACCCTCCGTACCGAGCCATCCTTGAGTGTGAGTTCCCAAATCTGCCACGGATCGGCCGCCGTGCGCTTGCCCGCAAACAGGACTCTCTTGGCGTCAAAGGAGACATCGGCATCCGCGGTTTCCGCAAAACCTTCCACCAAGGGTTTAGCCTTGCCGTCGTGAACCAGCAGCAATTGAGCGCCCTGCGGGAATCGCTCCCGGCCATGCAACTCCGCAAGCGGCACATAGAAAGGCGCTGACGTCACAATGTAATCAGCACCAACCTTACCCTCAACGGACGGTGAAAACCCGCACAGTGGCGCCAGCAGTGCGACGCATACGGTTGCCACAAATCCCTTCGCCCAAACCCTCATCCAACAGCCTCCATCAACCGCACGCTGTTTGGCTCTTGGGCTTCAAGCACGCGCAACGCAAGGTAGGGATTGAGTGACGTCATCATCTGTTCAAACTCAGTAAAGTCGAGTGACTGTTCGCCATCGCTCCAGGCTTGTTCAGGATTGGGATGGACTTCAACCAGCAAGCCATCCGCGCCTGCAGCAATGGCAACGCGCGCCAATGCAGGCACCATTTCGCGGCAGCCCGCGGCGTGGCTGGGATCTGCAATCACCGGAAGGTGCGAAACATGTTTAAGCAGGGCAATTGCACCCGCGTCGAATGTGTTCCGCATTGTCGAGTCGAAAGTGCGGATTCCCCGCTCGCACAGAATCACTCGCGGATTGCCATTGGCCAAGATCACTTGAGCCGATTGAAGAAAGTCAGCAATCGTCGCCACCATTCCGCGCTTCAGCAGCACGGGGCGACCTGACTGCGCCACGGCTTCAAGCAGCGCATAGTTCTCCATGTTGCGTGAGCCGATCTGCAGGATGTCGGCATATTCAGCCACCAGCGCAACGTCGCACTCCGACATCACCTCCGTCACAATTGCCAGGCCGGTTTCCTCGCGCGCGGCGGCCAGCAGCTTGAGCCCTTCAACACCAAGGCCTTGAAAGCTGTACGGTGAGCTCCGCGGCTTAAACGCGCCCCCACGCAGAATGCGTGCGCCACAACGGCGAACATGATGTGCCGTGGCCATCAGGTGCGACTCAGTCTCCACCGAGCAGGGACCGGCCATTGTGACAAGTTGGTCCGCGCCGATGTTGACGCCAAGTACCGGAACAACGGTCTGTTGTTGCTGCGGATCCCTCAGAACACGGGGGAACGCAGCAAAGCGTTCTCGCCAAGCTTCGCGCAAGGTGCGCGCTCCATTCCGGGGAAGCGTCAGACTATCGGGATTGCTCCCTATCGCGCCTCCAACAAAAGATGGAGAAGATTATTTTTTGCTGATTTGATATATTTAGCAGCGAAGCTCATGCACATAAATTATTGCATGACTGATGCAATTTCAACCCATTTTCTGATTAATATCAGGTTGAGCAGTTGTTGA
>JAJXXG010000992.1 GCA_021781255.1 Acidobacteriota bacterium | reverse complement strand
CGCGCCCATCGTCATCGCTTATGAGCCCGTCTGGGCTATCGGCACCGGCAAAACCGCCACGCCGGAAATGGCCGTCGAGGCCCATCAAATTGTCCGCGCGGAAGTCGCCAAAATCCTCGGCTCGGAAGTCGCCCAGGCCATGCGCATCCTTTACGGCGGCAGCGTCAAGCCAGACAACGCCACCGCCCTCTGCGGTCAGGAGGAAATCGACGGCGCGCTCGTCGGCGGAGCCAGCCTTAAGCCCGACTCCTTCTCCGCCATCGTCCACTACTAGCGCTTCATATTCTTCGCACTCACGCAAAAGGTCGTGAACCATCCTTCACGACCTTGCGTATCATGGCTCATGCCCCAGCGCGACTATTACGTCGACCGCCTGCGCGCCGTCATGACCGCTCTCGTCCTCCTGCATCACACAGCCATCACTTACGGAGCCAGCGGCGGCTGGTTTCACTACGAACTCAAGCCGTCTTCCTCGCCCACAAGCCTCCTGCTCACGTTCTTCTGCGCCACGAACCAGGCTTACTTCATGGGCTTTTTCTTTCTGCTTGCCGGATACTTCACACCACGCTCGCTTGAGCGCAAAGGCTACGCGCGTTTCCTCGGTGACCGCTTCCTGCGCCTCGGTCTGCCGCTCGCCTTTTTCTGCATCGTCCTCGGTCCACTCACCGTCGCCATTGACAGCGTCTCTCGGGGCCACGGTTTCTGGTCCACACTCGCCGTCCTCTGGCAGCAGAAGCCCTTCATTAACGGCCCCCTCTGGTTCGTCCAGGCATTGCTCATCTTCACCGTTGTTTACTGCCTCTGGCGCAGGTGGTTCGGCGCGCTGCTCACCGCAGCCACACAATCACCGTCGCCTGTTCCTTCGCATCGCGCCTGGCTCCTCGGCGCAATCGGAGTCGGCCTTGCCGCATTCGCCATCCGCTTCTCCGTCCCCGCCGGCCAGAACGTCTTCGGCATGCAGCTCGGTTACTTCGCCAGTTATATCTTCCTCTTCGCCATCGGCATCGCCGCGTGGCGTCATGACTGGCTCAATCGTCTCCGCTGGCCGCACGCGCGCCCGTGGATCATCGCGCTCTTGGTCGCCTGGCCGGCATTGCCTATCGCCATTGCCGTGGTCCTTGCCCGCTCACCGCGCAATCTCGGCAGCTTCATCGGCGGCTTCTCATGGCCTGCGCTGCTTTATGCCTTCTGGGAGCCTTTCGTCGCCTGGGGTCTCATCGCGGCGTGGCTGCTTCTCTTCCACGCGCGCATGAACCAGCCGTCATCCTTCTGGAACTGGCTCAACCGCCGCGCCTACGCCGTCTACATCCTGCATCCGCCGGTACTCGTCGGCCTCAGCATGCTGCTTCATCCCTGGGTTGCACCAGCATTCCTCAAGTTCGGTGTCGTCGGCGCGCTCACCATCGCCGCCACGTGGCTCGTTGCGGATCCCTTCGTCCGCCTCCCCGGCTTCCGCCGCGTCGTCTAGGGTCAAATCTTCGCCTTCAGCTCACCGTCTTCCACCAGGCACTCATACACCTCGGCCTTCATCTCCGGATCGTCCGCAGCCGCGCCCGTCCGCAGGTCAAACGCATACTCGTGCCACGGACACACCACGCGCCCATCCTCAATATGCCCTTCGCCCAGAGGTCCGCCCTCGTGCGGACACTCCCCGTTCAGCACGCAAATTGTTCCGCTCAGGTTTGCCACGCAAAACGCGCGCCCCGCCACCATAATTTCCTTCACTTTGCCCGGCGACGGAACCTCCGACTGCCCGCATATCCGCACAAACTCGCTCATCCTCAACCTCCCGTTTCAGCGCACTTGTCGCCACGCCGCATGTTGCCCAATTAGCATAAAGGAGTGCCTCGGTGCTCCCATACGCCGGCGCTCAAATCCGCCATGCCCAAGCAAGAACCCTCGCGCAATTCGGCCCGCACCTCGCAATCCGGCACAGCCGCGCAGCAGCCAACTGTCTCGCCCATCTGGCTCATCACCGTGCTCGGTTCCGTCGTCGTCGGCTCCATCTTTCTCGCATGGGTCGCTCTCTGCTTCGTCTTCTGGCAGGGCAGTTGGCAGCTTCTCTACCACCCAACATCCGAACTCTCTCGCACTCCAGCCTCTGTCGGCCTCGCATTCGATCCCATCGGCCTCGCCACCACGCAGGCTGGCGTCCAGCGCCTCTCCGGCTGGTGGATTCCCGCTTCTCCCGGAGCGCCTTTTGCCAACATCACCGTTCTCTATCTCCACGGTGCCAACGGCAATCTCAGCAACACAGTCGACGATCTCCAGCGACTTCACGCCACTGGCCTCACCATCCTCGCCATCGACTACCGCGGCTATGGCCGCAGCGAATTCGTTCACCCCAGTGAAGCCCGATTCCTACAGGACACCAATTGGGCACTCCAATATCTCACCAGCACGCGATACGCCGCGCCCGGCTCAATCCTGCTCGTCGGTCAGGGCCTCGGCGCAAACCTCGCCGTGGAAGTCGCCGCTGCGCACCCGAAACTCGCCGGAGTTGTCCTCGAAGATCCTCTACCTGATCCGACTTCCGCCATCTTCCACGATCCTCGCGCGCACATCGTCCCCGCGCACTCGCTTGTTAGCGATCGCTGGGACCTCGACAAAGCCACCTCACGCCTGCAAACGCCAGCCCTATGGCTGGAGAAGACTTCTCCGCCAGGCCTGCTCTCGTTGCCCGAACGCCCAGCCGCTTTTCAGAAAATTCCCGGCCCCAAATCATTAGTGTGGGTGGTCTCTTCCGCCAATTCGGACAAAGACTTCACTCGCATCCTCGACGCTTGGCTCCGCGACCTTCCCAATCACGGCCGCAACTTCCCCGCCTGCCAGCTAAGCGATGGAATGACCTGCTGAAGAATTTTTCCCGGCCGAATCAAACCTGCTCGCAGTCGAGCTATCGCGGTATATCCCTGTGAATCGCCTTCACTTGATAACCCGCCTTCTTTAGCCGCTTCCTCATCTCCTCCGCCATCATTACGCTGCGGTGCTGGCCGCCCGTACATCCAAAAGCCACCGTCAAGTAACTCTTCCCTTCGTCCACATATTTGGGGAGTAAGTAGAGAAGCAGCTCCGTCACCTTCGTCAGAAACTCCTCCGTCTGTGGAAACCCGCGCACATAGGCCGCAACGCGTGGATCCTTGCCCGTTTTCTTCCTGAACTCCGGCACGAAATGCGGATTTGGCAGAAACCGTATATCGAACACCATGTCCGCATCCAGCGGCACGCCGTTCTTGAATCCAAAACTCAAGCACGAAACCAGCAGCCGCCGCGACTTTTCTCCCTGCCCAAACCGCGACTGAATATGCGCGCGCAACTCGTGCACGTTGAAGTTCGACGTATCCACCAGCGTGTCGGCAACATTGCGAATCGGATCCAGAAGCTGTCGCTCTTCCACAATCGACCGCTCCACCGTCTCCGATTTCCTCAGTGGATGCGGCCGCCGCGTCTCTGAGTACCGCCGCACCAGCACTGCGTCCTGCGCGTCCAGAAACACCACGCGCGTCGGAAGCACCTGCCTCACCTTTTTCAGAATCTCAGGGAGCCTGTCCAGCGTCGGCCCTTCGCGTACATCCACCACAATCGCCGCCCGCTGAATCTCATCGGACCGGCCCACCAGACCGGCAAACTCCGGCAGCAACTCCAGCGGCAGATTGTCCACCGCGTGATAGCCGAGGTCTTCAAAGTCCTTCAGCGCTGAGGCCTTTCCGGAGCCGGAAATCCCCGTCACAATCACGAGCTGCTTGCCGGGAGCCTGCGGCAGCCGCCCTTTCCTTTCAGCCATATCGTGCAGATCCCCTTGCAGCGCCCTTTTCTCAGGCGTCATGGACACATCCTACACCGGAATATGCCTCGCCAAAACTCACTTGCGAGACAACACAGCCGCGGATTTCACCAGTCAAAAACCTGCAGCAGCTCTGCCCGTTTCTTCGGTTCAGGGTATCTCCACCAACTCCATCTGTCCGTCTTTGCGCCGGTGCAGCACAAAAAGCTCGCCCGCCGGACTTCTGAAGATCAAAAGATCCCGGTCGCGGAATTCCGCTTCCTTCACCGCCTGCTCAATTGTCATTGGCCTCATGCTCAGCGCCTCGCTGCTCTTTTGCACGTGCGGTTCCACCACAGTCGAATTCAACGGGAAGGAGTGTACTGGAATCGCCGTCGCCGTCTTCGCTCGAGCCGGCTTCCCATTGCCTGCTGCCAGCTCAGGCTCAGCTGCACGCGTTTTGGGCCGTACCACCGGCGGTGCCGTCAGCACCTTCTCTTCCTTCGGCAGTCTCTTGCGTTCGTATTTCCGATCCCTATATCGCTGCGCCTGCAGTTCTGCATGCGCGAGCGCTTTCCGCAAGGCTGATTCCAGTGTGGCCGCCTTCCCTGCAGCAACAATTGTCTGTGTCCGCGCCTTCACCGTAAGTTCCGCAATGTGCAGGTGTCGCTGCGCGCGAAACGTCAGACTGGCGCGCGCTGTCTTGCCCAGTATCCGGGCGATCCGTTCCATGCCCTCCTCAGCCTGCGCCCGCAGAGCTTTGGGAACACTCACTTGCCTGGCGGTATATTCCACATCCATGGTCAGCCTCCGCTCCTCGTTCTTTCCGCCCTTCCAGCCGGCAGCAGAACGGTGGTTTCACATCGAATTACAGACAAAAACCGCCCCATCCGCGCCAATGACGCCTTCTCTCTTCGGCAATCCCGCACAATCTCCTGCTGCGTTCCATCTCCGGCGGTCAAATCCTTCTCTGGCCGCAAAACGCCACTCATTTGCACAGAATGTCTCAGGAATAAAAAGGTGGAGTATGCGCTGGTGGGATACACGGCAGAGCATATCAGCGATTATAGCCACCCAGCGCCTATGCGCAATGTGGCAGGGCTCACATCTTTCGTGTCTTGAGAACCATCCAGCCTGCACTTGCAGACTCGGTAGCGGCACTTGCAACGCTCACTGGCATGTTGGAGGCGGCAGGTCGAATCCGCCTCCACCTCATGCCAGTCCTGCGCCTCTCCGTTCTATCTGTTCAGCTTAGGCAGCCTTCTTCTTGGCCGCAATCGCCAGCGTAAATCGCGTTCCGGCACTAAGCTTCATGTTGTCCTTCTTGTGAGAGATAAACACACCCGAATTCTTGGCGCTGATTTTGCTGTGCAGATCCACGCCGGAAAGTGCGTCGAGCTCGTCCACCTGAAGTGTCTTGTCAGACCATATCAATGCTGGGCTCGTCCCATCCATGGAGTACCCATAGTTCGGTTGCGAAACGTTCACAATTGTCGCCTTGATCGGAATATCTTTCCCGTCCTTCAGCTTCGCTTCAGTGAACCTGAGCGCCAGCCGAGAAGTTCCCCGCACTCTCATGTGGTCGGTCGTCACGGTTCCCAGCAGCATGGTTCCACTAGGCAGTTTGGGGCCATTTTTCAAGTGCACTGTCGAATTTAGCCGTGCCTCAAACTCGGCTCCCGGCTTGTCTTTGCGCGCATCCAGGTTCCGTTGCAGCGACGCATCAACAGGAATCATTCGCATCGCCTCGGATTTTGCATAACTCATCGTTCTGTTAGCCGACGCATGCGGCGAGTTCACTCCCGCCGCGCGCGCAAGTGGTGGACTCAAGAGTGTCAAAGAAGCAACTGCGAGAGACAAAGTTACTGCAGCTCCACATTTCATGCGAAGTACTCCTCGGGTTAATTTGTGTGATTGCCCCCGCGTTCCCCGCGTACCAGGGGCTCGTCGCAAAATCAAGGTAGATGTGTCCTGATGGCAAACTACATAAATCGACGCGGCCTGCAGGGAGCGTCAACCTTCGCCAACTTCAACAGGGCACTGGGACCTTGGTTTTGCTTAGGTCCACTCGCTTAGACGACTGCTTCGCGAGAATGGTTATCCCGCCCACACGAATGCGTAGTCTGCGTTCTCGGCTCTGAATTCAGTCTTTTCAGATATTGGTTCAGCCGTCGCGCCGGCGTCGCTGATGCGTGGAGGGGATGTTCATATCTTCGCGATACTTCGCCACTGTGCGCCGTGTCAGCTGGATGCCTTGCGACTGCAGCAGCGCGGCAATCTGGTCGTCGGTCAATGGCCGCTTCGGGTCTTCGTCTTCAATCAGCTTGCGCACCTTGCGCTTCAGCACCAGAAGCGGCGTATCCGCGCCCTCCGGCCCGTTCGCGCCCTCTGAGAAAAAGAACCTCAGCTCAATCACGCCCTGCGGCGTGTGCGCATATTTGTTCGCCACCGCCCGGCTCACCGTAGAGGGATGTACGCCAATCTCTTCGGCCACTTCCTTGATCATCATCGGCCGAAGCGCCTCAATCCCATGCTCCAGAAAGTCCCCTTGCCTCCGCACAATCACGTCGCAGGTTCGCAGAATCGTGTTCCGCCTTTGCGCAATGTTGCGCATCAGTTGCATCGCCGAGCGGAACCGCTCCTTCACATACTCCTTCACTTCCTTGTCTGTGCCATCGGCCACCAGCATCCGCCGGTAACGCTGGCTCAATCGCAGGCTGGGCAGGTCTTCTTCATTCATCGTCACCACCCATTCGCCGCCGCGCTTCACAAACACCACGTCTGGCTCAATCAGCCGCGTCTGCTCGCGGTTATATAGTCGTCCTGGTCTCGGATCGAGCGTGCGGATAAACTCCACGCCAGCCTGCGCCTCATCCACAGTCACCTGAGCCGCCTTCGCCAGATCTTTCAGGTCGCGTTTTTGAATCAACGGCAAGTGCCGATCCACAATCAGCGCCGCCACTTCCATGCTGCGCC
>JAJXXG010001239.1 GCA_021781255.1 Acidobacteriota bacterium | reverse complement strand
CCGTTTCATCCCCTGTGGGTCCGCGAAGCCGGTGCTGGACTCAAGAAAAAGCCACCTTTCACAACCGAACGCAAGGATACGCTTACTCTGGTTCCGCTCTAAACTCTTTCGAGCGCAATCTCCACGGCGACTGCTGCGGCGCCGGCTCGCCCGCGCGCTATTCCTCCACCAGCACTGCTCCCTGCCCGCCCGGACCGTGTGGTTTGCGCCTCTGATCCAGGAAGATTCCGTCCTGCTCCAGCAACGCTTCGTAAATTGGAGAGTGCCGCCAATGGCGCGCCAGCGCAAAAGCGCTCATGTTGGCGATCATTAACGGTAGCACCAGCCCGTACCCGTGAGTCATCTCGAAGATAATGAGGACCGATGTCATGGGCGCGCGCACGATGCCGGCAAACACCGCGCCCATGCCCACCACAGCGAACGCCCCGATTGAATCGGCCGGATGATGAAAGACCGTCACGTCCAGATAGCCGACCGCGCCGCCCAGCATTCCTCCCATAAACAGCGCCGGAGCAAAGATGCCGCCCGCTCCCCCGCTCGAATACGAAGTAACCGTGGCGGCCAGCTTCAGGACGCACAACGCCGCCATCGCGGTTACTGGCAGGTTGCCGAGAAGCGCTTGCGTAAGTGTCTTGTACGGGTCGCCGGCGATGCCGTCGAGATGAAAAAACAGGATCGCCACTACGGCAAGGCCGCCCGTGGCCGCCGCTCCAATGCTCGGCCGCACCCACTTGGGAACCGATGTGAGCCGTCTGAACCACATCCGCAGCCACAGCAGCGAATCGGTAAACGCCACCGAAACGATAGCTGCCAGCAGCCCGAGCAGCGCATACCATATCAGCGATGAGGCATTTGCCAAAACATAACTTTGCGTCTGCGGCACATGAAAAATAGAATTGGAACCCATGATGCCGTGTTCCACCACAGCCGCCAGCGCCGCAGCCACAATTACCCCGGCAAGCATGGTCTGGTCCAGGCTGCCAATCAATTCCTCCAGCGTAAAGGTGACGGCGGCAATGGGCGCATTGAAGGCTGCTGCAATGCCTGCCGCCATGCCCACTGAGGTCATGCGCCGGCAATTCTTCGGGCTGAGCCGGGCCACACGCGCCAAAAAGCTGCTCACTCCCGCGCAAATCTGTACTGTCGGCCCTTCCACGCCCAGTGACGCTCCCGAGCCAAGCTGCAAGGTGCACAGGACAAATTTACCGATGGTTTCCTTTGAGGAGATCGAGCCGAATCGGAAGGTATAAGCCGTTTTCACTTGAGGAATGCCGCTGCCCGCTGCCGCCGGAACCCAATACTGGAGCCCGAGCCCGACCACCAGCCCACCGAGTGCCGGCGTGAGAATCGTCCACCAGATCCAGCTATGGCCTGGAGCTGCCGCGGCGTGGTCGATCAGAAATCCATAAAGCCACGCCACGCTGACGTGAAACGCCACTGCCGCCAGCCCGCACAATCCTCCTGCCGCAATCGTGATAGCCAGCAACCGCTGCCGCTCCGTGGGCATCAGGCGCGCAACCCAAGCAGAGAAGCGCGTGTAAAGCCCTTCGATTCCAACCCAATACTTCAATTTTGTGGAACCCTCACTGTGAAGAACATCGCAATTCAAGTATAGGTGTCGGATTTCGGAGCGGCTTGCAGCCTGAGTCGCGCTGCTCTCCACTTTCGCGCTAAAATTTTTGTGTGCCTATGCGACGCTCCGCTAATCCCGCCCCGCCTCTTCTTAAGCGTTTCCGCCGCGGCCGCCACGACCGTGGACGCTAGCCCTTCCCGCTGAGTAATCTATTTGCGATAAGTTTTGCATGCGCCATTGGCGGTGCCCATGCTCGTTCGTTTGCGCGCTCAGCCTGAATGCAAGCGCGGACAACACTAACTCTGCTAGCTCCGCCGAAAGGAATTACCGATGAACAGCTTCCAAAGCCGAGCCGTGCTCACCTCCGGCAACCGCTCCTGCACCGTCTATCGCCTTCCGGCGCTCGCCGCGCGCGGCTTCAACCTCAGCCGCCTGCCCTTTAGCCTCAAAATCCTGCTCGAAAACCTGCTCCGCCGCGAAGACGGCGTCAACGTCACCGCTGCCGACATCGAGTTTCTCGCCAGATGGGACGCCAAAGCCGAGCCCAGCCGCGAGATTGCCTACATGCCGGCCCGCGTCCTCATGCAGGACTTCACCGGCGTCCCCGCCATCGTCGATCTCGCCGCCATGCGCAACGCCATCAAGACGCTCGGCGGCGATCCTGAGCGCGTCAATCCCCTCGCGCCCGCCGAGCTCGTCATCGACCACTCTGTCCAGGTAGACGAGTACGGCACCCCTTCGGCCTACGACGCCAACTCGCTGCTCGAGTTCCAGCGCAACCGCGAGCGCTACGCCTTCCTCAAGTGGGGCCAGTCAGCCTTCCACAACTTCTCTGTCGTGCCGCCCGGCATGGGCATCTGCCACCAGGTCAATCTCGAATATCTCGCTCGCGTCGTCTTCACCACTGAGATCGACGGGCAACTGACCGCTTATCCTGACACGCTCGTCGGCACTGACTCGCACACCACCATGATCAACGGCCTCGGCGTGCTGGGTTGGGGCGTGGGCGGTATCGAGGCTGAAGCCGCCATGCTCGGCCAGCCGGTCAGCATGTTGATTCCGCAGGTCGTCGGCTACCGGCTCACCGGCAAGCTGCGCGAGGGCGCCACGGCCACCGATCTCGTCCTCACCGTCACCCAGGCATTGCGTAAGCTCGGCGTCGTGGGCAAGTTCGTGGAGTTCTATGGCCCCGGCATCGCGGAGCTGCCCCTCGCCGACCGCGCCACCATCGGCAACATGGCCCCCGAGTACGGCGCCACCTGCGGCATCTTCCCCGTCGATGACGAAACCCTCCGCTACCTGCGCCTCACCGGACGCAGCGAAGAACAGATCGCGCTCGTCGAGGCATACTACAAGGACCAGGGCCTCTTCCATACCGCCGGCGCGCCCGAAGCCGAATACACGCAGACCATCGAGCTCGATCTCGCCACCGTCGAGCCCAGCGTGGCCGGCCCCAAGCGCCCGCAGGATCGCGTGCTGCTGAAGGATGCAGCCGCCAGCTTTGCCCAGCAACTGCCCACTCTGCTCGCGCCTACGGCCAAGCCGCTCGGCTCGCGCACTGCCGCCGTGTGGCAGCGCGAAGCAGTCTCTGACACCGCGCTCGCCGAAAAAGCCCCGCTCCACCTCACCACAAGCGTAAAGGATCGCTTCAACGTCGATCCCGATCTCTATCTCGACCACGGGTCGGTCGTCATCGCCGCCATTACCAGCTGCACCAACACCTCCAACCCCTCCGTCATGATCGCCGCCGGACTGCTCGCCAAAAAAGCCGTCGAGCGCGGCCTCACTGTCCCGCCCTGGGTTAAGACCTCCTTGGCCCCGGGCTCCCGCGTCGTCACCGATTACTACCAGAAAGCCCGCCTGCTGCCCTATCTCGAAAAACTGCGCTTCAACGTGGTGGGCTACGGCTGCACCACATGCATCGGCAACTCAGGCCCGCTGCCTGCCGACGTCACGAAGAGCATCGAAGAACATGGCCTCGTCGCCGTCAGCGTCCTCTCGGGTAACCGCAACTTCGAGGGCCGTGTGAACGTCGATGTGCGCGCCAATTACCTCATGAGCCCGCCGCTTGTCGTTGCCTACGCTCTCGCCGGGCGCATCGGTCACAACTTCTCGACCGACCCGCTCGGCAAAGATCCCTCCGGTCAACCCGTCTACCTCAAGGACATCTGGCCCACGCAAGCCGAGGTCTCCGCAGCCATCGAGATCGGCGTCAATAGCGAAGGCTTCCGCCGCGAATACGCGACCGTCACCAAAGGCGACGCCAGTTGGCAGGGCCTCAGCTTCCCCTTGGGCGACGTCTATCAGTGGGATCCGGACTCCACCTATATCCGCAAGGCGCCTTACTTCGACGGCATCACCATGACGCCCCCGCCCCTCACCGAAATTCAGGGCGCGCGCGTCCTCGCCGTCCTCGGCGACTCCGTCACCACCGACCACATCTCCCCGGCCGGCAACATCAAGAGAGACGGCCCCGCCGGTCAATACCTGTCCGCCCACGGCGTCAAGCCCGCCGACTTCAACTCCTACGGCTCGCGCCGCGGTAACCACGAAGTCATGGTCCGCGGCACCTTCGCCAACGTGCGCCTGCGCAACAAGCTCGCGCCCGGCACCGAGGGCGGCGTCACCCGCCTGCTCCCTGAAGGCGAGGTTATGAGCATCTTTGATGCCTCCCAGAAGTACGCCGGCCGCAAGGTTCCGCTCATCATCCTCGCCGGCAAGGAGTACGGCTCAGGCTCCTCGCGCGACTGGGCCGCCAAGGGGCCTAAGCTTCTCGGCGTGCGCGCCGTTATTGCCGAAAGCTTCGAGCGCATTCACCGCTCCAATTTGGTTGGTATGGGAATTCTGCCGCTGCAGTTCATGGAGGGCGAAAACCCCGAAGTAATGGGCTTGACCGGTGAGGAGTACTATCACTTTCCTCACTTAGTCGATCTGATTAACTCTGGCTTCAAAGACGGTCGAACAATGCGTGTTTACGCAACCTCGACGCCGGACAGCAAGTATCTTCTAAATCAAACGGGCTTCACGGTCACGGTCCGCATCGACACGCCGCAGGAGATCGAGTACTACAAGCACGGTGGCATTCTGCAATACGTCCTGCGCCAGCTCGCCGCAAAATAACGCTGTTTACTCGCTGTCGTCCTCAGCACAAAATCGGCCATCCTGAGTGCGGCGGGCCGCGCAAGCCGCGGTCCGCAAAGTCGAAGGGTCTGCGGCTCCATTTACTTTTCTACGGCGGCTCCAGGATTGCTATTCCCGGGAGGCAATTCACCCGAGTCGACCCGGGCCCGCAGTGCATGGGTCGCGGGCCGTAAATATCGCAAAAATGAGTGCGGGCTTTAGCCCCTGCTGCTTTTCCCCTTGCTGCGTTCGCTGTCTTTTTCGCCCTTGATGCTATGGTGCGCTTGCCCTGCCCCTGAGACACGAATAAGCCTAAAAGTTAGAAGAGAAGGCACATAAGAGGCCGGATCTGCTCAAAGGTCCACTGGCCCCAAAAATCCCTCCCCTGCGTTGCAGAAAATTTCCCCGTCCCGGAGCATACTGTTTCAATGAGCGTTCAACCAGACCTCGCGCGCGGCGCCAATCTGCCTCCGTTGGCGCTTTTCGGCCTCTGTCCGCTGTTCACGATCCGCAAGTCTTGCATGATGAAGACTTTGCTGCCTCTATGCTCGCTTTTTGCCTGAAAACAGAGATTTGCGAGCTATAAGTCATTATTTATGACGACTTTTATTTGTAAGTAATTTATTTTAAATGACTTACGCCATCTACATGGAGAGCAAGTGGCTGAAAACAAACTACTTAAGCAAAAACCGCAGTGTGAATTGGTTACCGAAGAGTAAACAGGATCGCCAGTCCCTTAGTCCCTCTTTCCTCGGTCCTTGCTTTCCAGCACCTCGTCCAGCAACATGCGCAGGCTGGCGGCGCGGGCGTGGCCCATCTGCACGTCCGCTGATGTCGACTGGGACAGCTCATCGGCGATGTTCAACGCGGCCAGCACTGCCACGCGCAGCGAATCCGCCGTCTTCCCGTGCGCGGCCACTGCGCGCATCTTGGCGTCGACGCAGGCGGCCAGTTCGCGAATGTGCTGCGGGTCCTGCCCCGAAAGATGATAGATCTGGTCGTAGATCTCGACCGTCACGTAGTCGCCGGGATTGCTTTCTTGTCTGCTGCGCGGTTCCTCGGCCATCTCTGCCTCACAGTTCCAGGGCGTCCAGTTGCTTGAGCAGCCGCTCCACGCGCTCGCGCACATGGTCGCGCTCGGTGCGCAGTGCGTTCATTTCGTTTTTGAGTTGCTCCATCACCGGCGACTGCGCTAACAGTTGCGCTTCAGCCTTTGTGGCGCGCTCCTCAGCCGCCGCTCGCGCCTGCCGCTCGCGCTTCACCAGTTCCACGGCGCGCCGGATGCGTTCCTCCAGCGCCGCAAACTCGTCTGCGCTCACGGCCAATGCGACCGGTTCCGCAGGCGCCGCTTGCGGCTGTATCCTGCCCCGCGTCTCCACTGCCATCTCTGAATCAAAGAAAGTCTCTGCCATCGATCCAACCTCCACCATTTCAGGCCCGGTGTGCGTTCGAGTATACGCCGGCCGGCGCGAAATTCCGCCTACGTGCGCAGCCGCGCCCCTGCCTTGCCAACAACCTCAACCACGCGCGCCTGGAAGCTCTGCAACTCCTCCTCGCGCAGCGTGCGGTCCGGCGCCTGGAAGGTGGCGCCCAGCAGCAGCGCATACTCGCCCTCGGCGTACCGCGCATCGCGAAAAACCTCTCGCACGCGCCAGTCTACGAGTTCGGGAATCCGCAGTCCAGCCATTGCGTGATCAATGGCCTCCCACGCGATGCTTTCGTCTAGGACCAGGGAAAAGTCGCGGCGCACCGGTTGGTAACGCGAGATCTCGCGCGCAATGGGCTTGCGGAGCGCCAACTTGTAGAGCCGGTCGAGATAGATTTCGCCCACCAGCACGGCGTCCTTGAGCTTGCGCGCCGCGGCCTCGCGAGGATGCAGTTGGCCGAACCAGCCCACGGTTAGGCCGTCAGCTACCGCGCGCGCCGCGCGATACGGATGCAGCCATTCCGGCGTCAATCCTGTCTCAGTCGTAAACCGGTCGAAGTACATCGCCCGCATCTCGAACCGCGCCAGCACCTGCTCCACCACGCCCTTTACGTCGTGGAAC
>JAJXXG010000704.1 GCA_021781255.1 Acidobacteriota bacterium | reverse complement strand
CTGCGCATTTGGATTCCCATGGTTGCCGGGGCTTGTATGCTGATCGGGCTGTTCGGCGGCATGGAGATACAGGGCTGCCGCGACGCGCCTGCGGTTACACCATCGACCACAGCGGCGGTGCCAGCAGTTCCGCCTGTGGCTCCTCAAGCTCCGACAGAGACTGCCAGAGATGCCACGAGCGCAAGAGTAAGGCGCCAAAAATGAACAGCTTAGCTCGTCCGGATCCGCTATTCCTTGAGTTGTCAACTCATAGGTTGACAACTCATAAACTGACAACTCATAATAATGGCGCTTAAGCAAAGACTCCCGATGCCTGGTTCAACTATCAAACCTGATCCGTTTTACGACCGCACGGTCGAACTGGCGGCGCTTGATCGCGCTTGGAAACGCCATGGAAACGGCGGGCAAATGCTGCTTCTTTATGGGCGCAGACGGCTAGGCAAAACCTTCCTTCTCCAGCGCTATTTCACGGCGGGAACAACCGGCAATGAACCGGCAAAGCCCCATTGCTACTACCTGGCCGAACAGTCCACGGCGGCAGTGCAGCAGCTTACGCTAGCGCGCCAGTTGATTGCGGCACTACCCGCCGAGGGTGTCACGCCAGAGGAAATTGCAGTCTCCTGGAATGCGCTTCTGCGTTACGCTTCGCAGCAGGCGCAGGCTCGCAAAAAGGGCAAGGGGCGCTTCGCCCTGATCCTTGATGAATTCCCCTATCTGATTGCGCAGACTCCTGAGCTGCCCTCCATACTGCAAGCGTGGTGGGACCGCGAAGGGGTTCACTCTCCCCTCTTCGTGGTTCTTTGCGGCTCGCAGCTCTCGGCCATGGCCGCGCTCGGCGAAGAAAGCGCGCCGCTCTTCGGGCGCTTCAATGCCGGAATCTTTCATCTCGATCCGCTTCAGTACGAAGATGTAGCCTGCTTCTACGCAAACAGCCCGCACTATGGCGTCGTTGAAAAATTGCTCATGTACGGCGTTTTTGGCGGAACACCGCGCTATCACGCTCTGGTCGACCCGTCGCGCCCACCTGCCGAAGAGATCGTCACGCTTCTGATGCAGCCGCGCGCCACTCTCGAAAATGAAGTGCGCTTCCTCCTTGGCAGCGAACAGATTCGCGACCCGGCGCCTTACAACGCGATTCTCGCCGCGATTGCTGGCGGCGAAACCAAATTCAATGGCATTCAACAGTTGATCGGCGTCGAACGTGGGGCGCTTTCAAAGTCTCTGCGCACCCTCTTGGAGTTGGGTTGGATTCGACGCGAATTGCCTTTTGAAGAAACCTCAGACCGCCGCGCATTGTACCGCGTTGCTGATCCGTTCCTGGCTTTCTGGTATCGCTTCGTCGCGCCGCTTGCCAGCGACTTGCAGTTTTCTGATCCCGCTGCCGTCTACGCTGCCCACGTAGCGCCTCGCCTAGCGGAATACATGGGCTGGTCGGTATTTGAGGAAATCTGCGCCCAGTGGCTCCAACGCCACGCCAAGGAACGGCTCGGCCTAACCATTCGCCAGATGGCGCGCTACTGGAGCCGCGATGGTCGAACGGAAATCGATCTCATGGCGGAACTCGATCACCGAACCTACCTCTTTGGCGAATGCAAGTGGCGCGCGGATAGTGTAATGCGCCTGAGCGATCTGAGCGCGCTGCAAGCGAAGGTTGCCAGCTTGCCCGAAGCTCGTTGGCGGAACAAACCCAGTTACATTCTCCTTGCCCTGGGCGGCTTCTCCCCGGAGCTGAAGCAGCTTGCTGCTGATCCGGCTGAACGTCTCTATCTCGTCGCCAAAGCCGAAATGCTTAGTAGTAGCCGTTAGAATACGGGAAAATGCCGGCTACGCGAGCAGATCAACGAAAGGCAGCAAAAAGCGCCCCTACTCATGTTCCGCGGAGGTCCTGAAGGGTTTAGGGCTGGCCTGAGCGCACGAAGCTACAGCACGATTACCAGTGCCTCATCTACTGGAACAGCACCAAGTTGTGCAAGCCCAACAGCCCGACAAGTTTGAGATTTCGGAGCTCCCTTTTTATGATCACATCGAACTGTGACCGCTGTCACGGTCGCCCACTACCACCCAAACTATAATGCTCCCCAATCTGGCCTTACTTCGTATCCGAGGCTTCAAGTACAGCGGAAGTGCATGAGGTGTTTCTCCCTGCTCCTCAGACCATTCGCTCCGGGACGGCTGCGCATAAAAGGAACTGAGAGACATCTGCTGGGAGCTTCGTCGAGATGGTGGAAAGTTATGCGCTCTCGATTTGCATTTGCCTTGGTTGGACTGGTCACATTCCTGAGTACAACAACCTTGGGGCAATCCGGATTATCGAACAATTCGGGCATCAACAGCAGCGATACTTGGGTCACGTTGGATATAACCGTAAGCGACTCTGCCAATGTGAATTTCTCGCAAGCGATATATAACCCGCAGACCCAGAGTTCAACCGCGACCATGCCAGTGGCTCCTGCGCCAGAAACGTTTCACATGGAAGCCGGTTACGACGCGAACGGCGGTGTGGTTCTAAACCTGTGGCCTAAAGGATCTGCAGGTAGCCTGTATTCGACTGATACGAGCAACCTGGGAGTCATTCGTTTTGCCGACGGGAAAGTTACGGTTGTCGATCAAAACGGAAATATACTTCCCAATATCGCTCTGGACTCGCGAATCTCTGCCAATTTCCCGTTAAGTTTCTTGGGGAGCAATCCGGGCCCATCCGTGATTGCTTCGTTGGTCGTCCCCAACATCCAGCAGTATTCCAGCGCATTGAACGCATCTTTGACCATTAACGCTCAAAGCGCGCTCGTACAGTCCTCATTTTCACAGAACGGCTCTGCGGCATGGACCTATGTCCAGTCAGGCACCAACTGGGTGGCCCAGCAAGTGGCAATAAGTTATTCCAACTCGCAACTTTCCGATACCCGAACCATCCAATTTGCCAACATGAACTGGAGCGACAACGCTTCCAAGGACGACGCGCGCGCCGCCGCAGGATCAACGGTCCAGTCGCCGCCCGCAGGCGGGCCGTTTCCTTCCACCTTTACATGGACCGCACCCGCAAGCCCCGCCCTCAGTAACAACAGCTGCACGACCATCAACCCTTCCGATTGCAACACGCATACATACAACTGTGGCGGATCGCAGAACATCGTTTTCCAGCACGGCCTCAACTCCAGCTCCTGTGCATGGACGAGGATGGCGAACTGGATAAATGGGGACTACTCGTTCGGCAATGAAGTGATTCCGTCCCTGGATGCCACAGCGGGAATCGCAACGCAAGGGCAAGCACTGATCAACGAGGTCAATGCCGTCGGCGGTGGAAACTACATCTTGATGGGACACAGCATGGGCGGGCTGGTCTCGCGTTATGCTGCGCAATATTTCCAGGCGAATAATCCATCAGCGCTCTTCGGCGTCGCCTCCGTTGATACCCCGCATCAGGGTGCGAATTCGGCGTTCAACCTCCCGGCGTTTGGGACTGTGATCCTCACCGCTAAAGCCATACAGTTGTGGATCGACGACGGCTGCTACAGTCAATGGGATAGCTGGGGCTGTTTCCTTGCGTATGCGATGGGCGGGGCCGGCGGTTACATTGCAAGTGTTTATGCAAACTCTCCGGCCCTTCAAGATCTGACGCCAGGCAGTCAGGCGTTGAACTCCCTCAATGCGAACACGGAAAGCTTCACGCGGGCTGGAGTCATTGGATACACTCCGCAGCGTTGGCTCTTTACACGCGTGGCATGGAACTGGTTCTTAGGATCACCGATCTCTGGCTGTCAACCCACTGACCCGGCCTGCTGCCCTCCCGAAAGCGGCTGCGGCGAGGAGGCGGTCGCCACCCAGGTCGAGATTTTCCATGACGTCATTCTTGCCGAAGCCTTCCTAGTGCTTTTCGAGATAGAAACCTACTGCGACTACAACTACTACAATGATGGATGCCAGGTCCCACCCTCGTTGTGGGCCCTCTTCGACCAACTCCTCAGCATTGATATCGATTTGGATATCATCGACGCAGTCTTTGATGTTTTGGTCGATTTTCCTGGCGACGGCACGTCGGACGGCTTGGTTCAGGGACCCAGCCAAATCTACCCCGGTTCAGGGGCTGTTCAATACCACATCAATGATGCCGATTCCCACTCAGGCGCGCTCAAGAGCCCGAAGGATCACCCGTATTTGGATGCGGTGCTCGCCAACAGCTTCAATATGAAGCCATCGGTATCGTGCGCCTTCTCGGTGTCGACAAGCCTCAGTTCACCTGATACTTTCGCGGCGAGTGGAGGTTCCGATTCCTTCCAGGTCACGGCGGGCAGCAATTGCCCGTGGTCGGCAGTAGGACAGGAACCCTGGATCAACATATCATCGGGTGTCAGCGGTGTCGGTAATGAAAGTGTTTCGTTCTCCGTGGCTCCGGACAATACGTCCGCGTCGAGATTGGGGACCATAGTGGTGGGGAACGGAAATAATAGCGCGACTTTCTACGTCAGCCAGACTGGGTCCTGCTCTTATGCACTTTCGCAGGGTCCGGTCGAGACAATCCCTCCTTCCGGAGCATCAGCCCCGGTTACTGTCTCGACACAGCAAGACTGTATTTGGTCAGCCTCGTCCAATGCGGCGTGGCTGACACTCACAAACTCCAGCGGGACTGGCGTAGGTTCGTTTACCTGGACAGCCGCTGCAAACACTGGATCCACTGGACGCACTGGAATGATTACCGTCGCTAACCAGACGCTCGTCTTGGTGGATGGCAACCCTGTTGGGACTCCCGGAACTGCGACAGTAAACATACAAGGTTCTCCCCAGAGCATCTCATTTAACCCATGCGCTCCATATCAATGGTGCCCGCAAACGGTTAACGAAGGCGGCTCCGTTTCGATCACGATTGACGGCGTCACTTTCACTTCGGGCTACGGAGGCAGCACGAACGCGAGTCAAATTGCCTCCGGTTTGGCGGCCCTGATGAATTACCAGTATTCGCCCGTGACCGCGACCGTGAGTGGGGCTACAATCACGATCAATGCGGCTGTGAACGGCGCCGACACAGACTATCCTCTCACGGTATCGGATACCTTTGGCCCACAGTGCGGAAGCTATCCGTGCTTCTCGACTCCCGCGTTCGTTGCTGTTCCATCCGGTTCGCAGCTAACGGGAGGTAGTGATTGATCATCAGGAACAACCTTATGCCGCAGACTGCGATTGCTGCAATGTTATTGCTCCTCGCAGTGGGCTGCGGCGGCACAGGTGGGGAAAGCGGGGGCTCTCAGCCACCGCCTACAGAGAAGATTACGCTGGGAAGCCAGTTCTTCGCTATTTACAGCCAGGGCAGTCCACTCAATAACGTGTACGCCATTGCGGGTCAGGCGGGATTTACGCTGGAAGGGGCGGGAACGGGTTTCACGAGCAGCGATGTATTAGAGTGGAATGGTAATCCGCTGCCGACATCTGTTTCGGACAGCGCCGATATCTACGGTACCGTCTCAGCCTTCCAGATTTCGCAGCCGGGAACCATCACGATTCAGGTGAAGGACACCGCGACGGGGGTGGTCTCGAATACTGAGCCTTTCGGGATCGCGTCTTCTGCCACTCTGACCGCCGGCGTCGCTCAAATTATCACGGTTGCGCCCGATGGATCATCAGCGAACGGCACGACGCTGGTGCCTCCTGCGATCAGTGCGACCGGGCGTTTTGTCACTTTTCAATCGAACGCCACCAATCTCGCTCCCGGCCCTGTGAGTGGCTATCAGGAAATTTACGAGCGAGACACCTGCCTTGGAGCCACCTCCGGCTGTACGCCCTCTACAATCCGGATTACCGTGACGGCGGATGGGTCGGCGGTCAACGATCACAGTCGAACCTCTGCCGTAAGTGCGGATGGACGTTACGTAGCTTTCGATTCCCAGGCCACGAACATTCTTGCTGGGAACAGCGTTTGTTCACCGAACTCGTGTGTGTTTCTGCGCGACACTTGCATCAGCGCGCCGTCCGGCTGCATGCCTTCAACAACACTGATCTCGGTTGCGATGGACGGATCCGCTGCTGGGAACAGCCAACTGTTCAGCATGACTCCAGATGGCCGATACGTGACGTTTGGCGCAAACTGGCCCAATATGGTCGTCGGCGAGCCAGGCGGAGTGTATCAACTGTATCTTCGCGACACATGCAATGGTGGACCTTCAGGATGCTCTCCACAGACCACGGCCGTCTCATTGTCCTCGTCAGGCACGTTTGGGGATGAAACAAGCTACGACGGCTCCGTCAGTTCGATGGGCCGGTTTGTAGCCTTCTTATCCGGCGCCGATAATCTCACGTCCGCCGGGAACCCTTCAGGCGGGTACCATGTGTTCCTGCGGGACCTGTGTACAAATGTTGTCGGCTGCTCGAATGCCACCGCGCAAGTGGACCTGGGGCCCGGTGGTGATCAGCCGAACAATCCTGCCGATAACGGCGCGCCTCCGCGCATCAGCGCCGACGGCTCCGTGGCCGCATTCGCCTCGCACGCCACGGACTTGGTTTTCCAAAACGTTAATGGGATAGGGAACGTTTACGCACAGATTACGTGCGCAAATGGCTCCGCTGGATGCGCGCCTTCCATGACGTTGATCTCGCTCGGAAATGACGGTTCCGTTGCCAACGCGGGCAGTAACAATGTGTCGATCAGCGCCAACGGGCGGTTCATTGCATTCGGATCCCTGGCCTCCAACCTGGTTCCCGGAGACAGCTTTGGGCCGAATGCGTGGAAGGACATTTTCGTCCGAGACACCTG
>JAJXXG010000123.1 GCA_021781255.1 Acidobacteriota bacterium | reverse complement strand
CGGCTGTACGCCATTGCGAACGGCGTTCCTACGGAGTACACGCTGGAGGGGACGGAGAGCCAGCATCGCGTGAAGTCGATTCTGGAGACCAGCGATAACTCGATCTGGGTGGGCACGGTGTCGGGGTTGTTCCGGCTGCGGCCGGGCAGCTCGCGCTTTGAGCGCGTGCCGGGCGTGTTCGGCACGGTGCGCACGCTGCGCCAGGTGGGCAGTGGCGAGCTGTGGGCGGGCACCATCGGCGAGGGCATCTTTCGCATTCACTATGCCGAGGCGGGCAGCGACGTGGCTCGGCTGACCACTCCGTCGCCGCTGGTGAGCAACACAGTGCTCTCCATCTTTGCCGATGACCGGAACGACGTGTGGATCGGCACGCAGATCGGCATGGTGCGGCTGAGCCCCACGCCGGTACACGTGCTGGAGCTGCCGGCGGCGGCGGACTCGGATTTCGGCACAGTCTCAATGGACACGGACGGCAGCCTGTGGGCGGCGTCGAATGAGCTGGTGCACATCCAGGGAGAGCGCGTGCAGGCCGCGCGGCTGCCCGGCGTGGACAACGTGCATGTGCGCAATGTGCTGCGCGCGCGCGACGGCGCGCTGTGGGTGGGCACCGATGGCAGCGGCATCTATCGGGTGACGGCGCGGGGCACCGAGCACTACATGACCAGCAACGGGCTGGTGAACAACTTTGTGCGCGGCATCCTGGAGGCGCGCGACGGCACGTTGTGGATCGGCACGGACTCGGGCATCAGCCACCTGGACCGGTCGGGCTTTCATAACATGACGATGGACAGCGGGCTGGTGTACTTCAGCATCCGCTCGCTGCTGGAAGACCGCAACGGCGACATCTGGATTGGCACGGAGCGCGGGTTGAGCCATCTGCGCAACGGACAGGTGCTGCACGACGCCGTGACCGATGCGCTGAAGGATGAGAAGGTGTGGGCGCTGCACGAGGACGCCGACGGCGGGTTGTGGTTTGGCACGCGCAGCGACGGACTGTATCGCTATCGCAACGGCAGGCTGACGCACTACACGACGGCGAGCGGACTGGCGAGCAACAGCATCCTCTGCATTCTTGAGGACGCCCGAAAGCACTTCTGGCTGAGCAGCCCGCTGGGCGTGATGCTGCTGAATCGCGCGCAGCTGGATGCACTGGCCGATGGGCGCGAGGAGCGGCTGCGGCTGCGGCTGTATCGCGCGGATACGGGCGAGAAATCCACGCTCTTCTATGGCGGCACGCAGCCCTCGGGCGTGATTGCGAAGAGCGGCGAGGTGTGGTTCCCCACCAACGGCGGGCTATGGAGCATTCGTCCCACGGAGGATGAGCCTTCGGTGCTGTCGCGGGTGGGCTTTGACGCGATTACGGTGGATGGCAAGGCGGTGCCGGTTGCGGCGGAGCTGCATCTGGGCGCGGGTGCGTCGCGCATTGAGTTCCGGTATGAGCCCGTGATGCTGCGCTCACAGGAGGATCTGCAGTTCCGGTATCGGATGGAGGGCTTTGACAACGACTGGACCTTTGCGGACTCGCAGGGGCGCTCGGCGACGTACACGAATCTGCCGGCGGGGCGGTTTACGTTCCGGGTGCAGGCGTGGGAGATGAACCATCCCGAGCATGTGATGGAGGCCAGCGTGACGCTGGTGAAGAAGCCGTACTTCTATCGCACGCCGTGGTTCATCGCCATCTGCGCCATCCTGCTGGGCCTGTTGTCGGCGCTGGTGTATCAAGTGCGCATGAAGCAGGTGCACGGGCGCTACCAGGCGGTGCTGGCAGAGCGCTCGCGGCTGGCGCGCGAGATGCACGACACGCTGATCCAGGGCTGCGCCAGCATCTCTGCCATGCTGGAGGCGGCGGCCAGTTGCGACCGGGACGACACGGAGTCGCGACTGCATTTGATTGACTACGCCAACACGCAGATTCGCGCCACGATGGACGAGGCGCGGCAGGCGGTGTGGAACCTGCGCGCCGGGGAGCAGGCGCCGACCGACCTGAGCAGCGGACTGAAGCAGATGGCGGCGCGGCTGAGTCGCGAGTATGCCGTCGAAGTCCGATGCAGTACGACGGGGAGTGTGTTTCCGCTGGGGCAGCAGGAGACGCACGAGCTGATGATGGTGGCGCGGGAGGCGCTCTTCAACGCGGTGCTGCATGGGCATCCGGAGCAGATCAACGCGGAGCTGGACTTTAGCGACGATGCGCTGGAGATGCGGCTGGTGGATGACGGCAAGGGCTTTGACACGACGCTACAGCCCGAGGATGGCCACTATGGCATGCAGGGCATGCGGGAGCGCGTGAACAAGATCGGCGGCCAGCTTGCGATTGCCAGCCAGCCCGGCCGCGGCACGCGGGTGACGGTGCGGGTGCGGCGGGCGGGCGCGGCGGCGGCTTCGGAATCGACGCTGAAGCAGGCGCTGCGCGGCTGACAGGCTTGTCCAGCCGCCACTATAATCAACCGTTACGCCGATGAAGCCCATTCGCATCCTCATTGTGGACGATCACCCGATCATGCGGGTTGGCGTTGCCGCGCTGATTGCCTCCTCAAAAGAAATGGAAGTGGTGGGCCAGGCTGGAACGGGCGAAGAGGCGCTTGAGCAGCATAAGCGGCTGCTGCCGGACGTTACACTGATGGACCTGCGGCTGCCGGGCATCAGCGGCGTGGAGACGATCCGGCGCATCCGCGCACAGGCACCGGCGGCGCGCTTTATTGTGCTGACCACCTACGAAGGCGATGAGGATATCCACCAGGCCATGGAGGCCGGAGCGAGCGGCTACCTGGTGAAGGGCCTGCCGCAGGAGATGCTGGTGAACGCGGTGCGCAAGGTGCACACCGGAGGACGGTATCTGCCGCCGCCGATGTCGCAGGCGCTGGCGGCGCGCACGCCGGACTCCAGCCTGAGCGCGCGCGAACGCGAGGTGCTGGCGCTGGTGGCGAAGGGCAAATCGAACAAGGAGATTGCCGCCGACCTTGGCATTACCGAGGCCACGGTAAAGTGCCACGTAAGCGTGATTCTGATGCGCCTGAACGCCAGCGACCGTACGCAGGCGGTGGTGAATGCCCTGCAGCGCGGCCTGATCCATCTTTAGTCGGCTCGTCATTCGTGCGGTATCTTTCGAGCGAGTGCAGATGCGCGGATTAGGCCGGCATAGGCCAACAACACACCGGCTGCAAGAATTTATTTCCAATCCGTCTTTCAGCCGATTCGAGACGCGTATGCGAAGGCATAGCATGCTTTGCAGGGATGAAAAGGCCCCTGCGGGGAACCATGTTGCGCGGGCCTTGCACTCCAAATCCTGAAAGGCCTTTCTGGTTATGCGCCGCATTTTCGGCCTCCTCATTTTTCTAGGCATTCCTCTCAGCGCCGTAGCGCAGCCCCAGGCACACCGGCTCCTCTTCAACGCAACGGCTCCCGCGCCCGCTCCGCAGCCTGTGCCCACGCAACTGGGCACGAACCGCGCGCCGGACGGCGAGGTGCTCGCGGTCAACAGCCAGTATCTGACCCGAAACGGCAAGCCGTGGATCCCGGTGATGGGCGAGTTCCACTTCTCGCGCTATCCCGAGGCCTACTGGGAGGAAGAGATCCTGAAGATGAAGGCCAGCGGCGTGCAGGTCATCGCCACGTATGTCTTCTGGCTGCACGTGGAGGAGGTGGAAGGCCGGTTTGACTGGAGCGGGCAGAACGATCTGCGCAAGTTTGCCGAGCTGTGCGCGAAGCACGGCATGCTGCTGTATCCGCGCATCGGTCCGTGGGCGCATGGCGAGGCGCGCAACGGAGGGCTGCCGGACTGGGTGCTGAAGAACAGTGCCGTGCGGTCGAACAACCCGGTTTATCTGGCCGAGGTGCGACAGTTCTACGCGCAGATTGGCGAGCAACTGAAGGGGCTGCTGTGGAAGGACGGCGGCCCGGTGATCGGTATTCAGATTGAGAACGAATACTCGCAGCGCGGCCCCGGGCAGGGACGCGAACACCTGGCCACGCTGAAGCGGATGGCACAGGAGAACGGACTGGATGTGCCGCTGTACACGGTGACGGGATGGGACAACGCTACGGTTCCGGACGACCTGTTTCTGCCGGTGTATGGCGGGTATCCGGATGCGCCGTGGGGCGAGAGCCGCACTGAGCTGCCGCCCAGCGAGGTGTATGCGTTTCGGTTTGCGAGCCGGGTGGCAAGCAACATGGGCGCCATGCCGGTGACGGAAGCGAGCGCAGTGCATACCGCCGGGGAGCGGCAGCAGGACAACCTGCGCAGCCGGGTTCCCTTCCTGACCGCGGAGATTGGCGGCGGGATGCAGGATACCTATCACCGCAGGCCGGTGCTGACGGCGGACGATATTGATGCGATGATTCCGGTGATTCTCGGCTCGGGGGCAAACCTGCTGGGGTACTACATGTATCACGGCGGAGAGAATCCGGATGGCAAGCTGAGCACGTTGCAGGAGTCGCAGCGGACGAACTATCCCAATGACCTGCCGGTGAAAAGCTACGACTTTCAGGCGCCGCTGGGCGAGTTTGGCCAGATGCGCGCGAGCCTGCGCGAGCTGAAGCTCTACCACTACTTTTTGCAGGACTTTGGCGCGCAGCTTGCGCCTATGCGGGTGATTGCGCCGGCGCCGCGTCCGGGCAGCCCGGCGGATATGTCGGTGCCGCGCGCGTCGCTGCGCATGCAGGGGGAGAGAGGGTTTCTGTTTGTGAACAACCACGTGCGCGAGTACCAGATGCCCGCGTGGCCGGCAACGCAGTTTGAGATTCATGCGCCGCAGGGAACGATACTGGTGCCGGCCCACCCTGTTACGTTGCCCGCGGACAGCTACTTCTACTGGCCGGTGAACCTGGACCTGGGCGGCGTTCCCCTGCGCTACGCCACGGCGCAGCCGGTCCTGAAGACGCGCGCCAACGGAGAGGACTTTGTTTTCTTCGCGGCTACGGACGGCATCCCGGTGGAGTTTGCGTTTCCGGCGGAGGATCGCGGCGCAGTGCAGGCCGGGGGGCACGCTGTAACGCAGGCCGATGGCCTTGTGCGGCTGGAGAATGTGGCGCCGGCGCGGGAGGTTGCTCTGACCGTGCACGGCAGGCAGGGCGTGACGCACGTGGTGGTGCTGAGCGCGCAGGATGCGAAGAATCTGTGGCGCGTCTCCGTGGCCGGGCAGCCCCGGCTGCTGCTGACGCATGCGCAGGTCTTCAGCGAGGGTGGCCGCGTGCTGCTGCGGCAGATGGGCGAGAACGAATTTGACGCGGAGGTGTTTGAGCCTGCGCCCGGCCATGCCCGCACCGCAGCAATGCAGCCGCTGTTCCGGCATGTTCACCTGCAGACACCGCGGAAGAAGATTGCGCTTGGCGTGGAGCAGGCGCGCGGCTTTGGCAAGGCGCCCGAGCCGTTGCTTGGCCCCAGCTTTGCGTGGAGATCGCACACGGTGGCCATGGCTCCGGATGAGGCGAGCTTTGCGGATGCTGCCCAGTGGCGCGTAACGCTTCCGAAGGATGCGATGCAGGGGCTGAGCGACGCGTATCTCACGGTTCGCTACCAGGGAGACGAGGCGCGCCTGCTGAGCGGAGAGCATCTGCTGGCAGACGACTTCTACAACGGCAAGCCGTGGCGCATCGGGCTGAAGCGCTTTCTTGCCGGGGAGAATGCGGGCGGCTTCCTGCTGCAGATTCTGCCGCTGAGCCCGAAGGCTGCCATCTTCTTTGAGCCGGGCATGGCTCCCACATTCCGGAACGGACAGGCAGGGGCGCTGGAGTCTCTGGGTGTGGTACCGGAGTACCAGGCAGCGTTGCCGATGTGACGCGGCGTGGAAGGGCCCTGCCTGTACTGTTTGAGAACAGAGGCGGGGCCGGATGCCGGTTTTCAACAAGGATTCACCGGGGGCCGGCACGACCGCGCGCGACCGCGAGATATACTCAGCTCATGGCAGTCAAAAACTACCCTTGAGGGATGGATGGGTCAGCGGCAGACGGATTCAGGAACAAAAGGTCTACAACCTTAGAGGACTTGCAGATCCGAAACTGCTCCTCTCTAATCCGTATTAAGTCGGGCCCCTGCACACAACTGCATTCGGCTACGGGAACGATTCCGGCCGGATTGGAACTCCTCAGATAGTTCGGCGATTTCCTGCACGACGCCGTGACTGCTTCTTGCCAATTTTGCCTTGCCCAGGATGGGACATTCTATGTCTGCTGATGAGCCGTGGCGCGTCTTGCAGGTCGTTGCTAATCACGAAAAGAAAGTTGCCAAACAGCTTCAGACCAGATCGCTCGACCACTATCTCCCGCTCTATACGGAGCGCTCGCGCTGGAGTGACCGCACGGTTATCGTGGAACGGCCGCTGTTTCCGGGGTACATCTTTGTGCGCTTCAGCCCGGAGTCGAGAATTGCCGTGATCTCTGCGCCGGGAACGCTGCGGCTGCTGGGCAGGTCGAAGGCCGATATGGTGGACAGCGCCGAGATTGAGCGAATCCGCGCGGCACTGGCCGGCGGCTACCAGCTGCGTCCCCATCCGCGCATCAGCGTTGGAACCCGCGTGCGGCTAACGCGCGGCCTCTTTGAGGGCAGGGAGGGCGTGGTGACGGATCTGCGGCCACACTGCAGCGTGGTCATTGCACTCTCTGCCACGGATCACTACTTCTCAGTGCAGACGGAGTTACGTGACTTGGAAGTCATCCGGAAGATGGTGGAGTCCACGCGAGATTCCTATTCCACCAGTTCTGCGCAGTTGAATCGCTAAAGACAGTTTTTTGTGGGCTACCGGCTGCGAC
>JAJXXG010001311.1 GCA_021781255.1 Acidobacteriota bacterium | reverse complement strand
GGCAGCTACGACCCGCTCTACCAGTGCGCCTACATGGTCGGCGCCTACCAGTTCCGCGCCCTGCACCACGAGCTGGTCGACTCCGGCAAGATGACCGACCGCCAGTATCACGACGCCATCCTGCATCAGGGCGCCATGCCCGTCGAAATGCTGCGCGCCATCCTCACCGGGCAAACGCTCACCCCCGGCTTCCAATCCTCATGGCGATTCCTCGACGAAGTCCCAAAACCGGCGTCTGCGCCGCTCTCCGCTGCCGCGCACTAGGTGTTTAGTCCCGGAGATAGATGGTGCATACTTTTCACGAGAGTGGAAGGAGGCACTATGGGGCAGGTTTTACACCGGAGCGCCACCACGACAGAGGCGGTCCGTCGAGCGATACAACATAGTCAAGAGAGCTTGAGAACACTGGCCCGCCGACATGGGATCAACCCCAAGACAGTTGCCAAGTGGAGAAAGCGTTGCTCGGTAGCTGACCTGCCCACCGGGCCGAAGAGCCCTCGCTCGACAGTCCTGACTGTGGAGCAGGAGGCCATCATCGTGGCTTTTCGAAAGCACACGTTGTTGCCTCTGGATGACTGTCTTTATGCCCTGCAAGCTACCATTCCAGAGTTGACGCGCTCTTCTTTGCATCGTTGCCTGGAGCGGCACGGCATGAGTCGCCTGGCAGAGGTGGAAGGCGGCAGCAAGCCTGGCAGGAAGAAATTCGAGCGTTACCCGATCGGCTATTTTCACGTCGATCTAGCCGAGGTGCGCACTGCGGAAGGCAAGCTGCATCTGTTCGTGGCCATCGACCGCACCTCGAAGTTCGCTTTCGTGGAGCTGGTTGAACGTGCAGACATGCGTGCCGCTGCGGCATTTCTTCAGACTCTGATTGCAGCTGTTCCCTATCGCATCCACACCGTGCTCACCGACAACGGCATCCAGTTCGCCGATCTGCCCAAAAACCGCAAGGGACCAACCGCACGCTTTCGTGGCCACCCTTTTGACAGGATCTGCCTTTTACACGGCATCGATCACCGCCTCACCAAACCCAACCATCCCTGGACCAACGGACAAGTCGAACGCATGAACCGAACCATCAAGGAAGCCACTGTGCAGCGCTACCACTATGACTGCCATGAACAACTGCGTATCCATCTCAGAGATTTCGTGGCGGCTTACAACTTCGCCAAGCGACTCAAGACTCTTGGCGGACTCACTGCCTACGAATTCATCTGCAAATGTTGGCAAAAAGAACCCGACCGATTTACCCTCGACCCTATCCATCAAATGCCGGGACTAAACAACTAGGCAGCAGCGCAGTCCTGCCAACCCACTCCGCGTCGCCGTGCTCTGCGGCGACGCGCCTCCCGCCAAGTACAATAGAGCTGATACCCATTGGCGCCATCGCCGAATCCTGTTAGGGGCTGTACCGTCATGTCAAATATCCTGGAGCAACTTCCCATTGGCCAGAAGGTGGGCATCGCCTTCTCCGGCGGCCTTGATACCAGCGCAGCACTGCACTGGATGAAGCAGAAGGGCGCGCTGCCGTATGCCTACACCGCAAATCTCGGTCAGCCCGACGAGTCCGATTACGATGCCATTCCGCAAAAGGCCCTCGAATACGGCGCCGTCAAGGCCCGCCTCATCGACTGCCGCGCGCAGCTGGTGCGCGAAGGCCTGGCCGCGCTGCAAAGCGGCGCCTTCCACATCTCCACCGCCGGCGTCACCTACTTCAACACCACGCCCATCGGCCGCGCCGTTACCGGAACCATGCTCGTCAGCGCCATGAAAGAGGACGACGTCAGCATCTGGGGCGACGGCAGCACCTTCAAGGGCAACGACATCGAGCGCTTCTACCGCTACGGCCTCCTCGTCAACCCCGATCTGAAGGTCTACAAGCCCTGGCTCGACGAGGCCTTCATCGATGAGCTCGGCGGCCGCGCAGAGATGTCCGCCTTCATGCAGAAATCCGGCTTCGAGTACAAGATGTCCGCAGAGAAGGCCTACTCCACTGATTCGAACATCCTCGGCGCCACGCATGAAGCCAAGGACCTCGAGCACCTCAGCAGCAGCATGAAGATCGTCGTGCCCATCATGGGCACCGCCTTCTGGCGAGACGATGTTGAAGTCAAGCGCGAAGAGGTTACCGTCCGCTTCCACGAGGGCTGGCCCGTCGCCCTCAACGGCGTCGAGTACTCTGACTCCGTCGAGCTGCTGCTCGAAGCCAACCGCATCGGTGGCCGCCACGGCCTCGGCATGAGCGACCAGATCGAGAACCGTATCATCGAGGCCAAGAGCCGCGGCATCTACGAGGCTCCCGGCCTGGCGCTGCTCTACATCGCCTACGAGCGCCTCATCACCGGCATCCATAACGAAGACACCATCGAGCAGTATCGCGAAAACGGCAGAAAGCTCGGCCGCCTTCTCTACCAGGGACGCTGGTTCGATCCGCAGGCCATCATGCTGCGTGAAAGCGCGCAGCGCTGGGTCGCCAAGCCCATCACCGGCGAGGTCACGCTTGAGCTGCGCCGCGGCAACGACTACTCCATCCTCAACACCACCTCGCCCAACCTCACCTTCAAGCCCGAGCGCCTCACCATGGAGAAGGGCGAATCCACCTTCTCGCCGCGCGACCGCATCGGCCAGCTCACCATGCGCAATCTCGACATCACTGACACGCGCGAAAAGCTGCTCACCTACGCGCAGACCGGTCTACTCACCCTGCTCAATGAGTCAACCATGCCGCAACTCAAGGGCAGCGGCGAAAAGAAATAGCGCACGCATACCGTTGCACCAGCCAGCGCGGACCCGCTCTCACATCGGATCCGCGCTTTCGTTTTGCATCAGTGTCCGCCACGCAGAGCGCCATCCACTCCCGTGCTACAATTGCGCCGAATCCACCTGAGTCATACACGATGGCCAGGGGATGTCACGCGCTCAGGCCTTCGCGCACCATCCGCCATTCCCTTGCGATCCAGCGCCCAACTCGAAGCGCAACAGACGCTCCCACCGCGCTGGGCGCAGTCCTTGCAAGCGGCTGTGGTCGTCGCGCTCGCGTCCTTTCTGCTACTCGTCCATCTCGGCCACGGCGCGCTCATGGACTGGGATGAGGCCATCTACGCGCAGGTCTCGCGCGAAATCCTCACCAGCCATCAGTGGCTCACGCTCCACTGGCAGCAGCAGCCCTTCTTTCAAAAGCCTCCGCTCAGCTTCTGGATTACAGCCACGCTCTTCCGCATCTTCGGCGTCTCGGAGTTCTGGGCGCGCGTTCCCTCTGCCCTCGCGGGCGTCGGCGTCGTGCTTCTCACGCTGCTCATCGCGCGTCGCCTGGCAAACAATCGCACCGCTCTCATCGCCGCGGCCGCGCTGCTCACCACCCGGCAATTTGACGACGTTGCGCGCCAGGGCACAACGGACACGCTCCTCTGCCTGTGCATCTATCTCGCCGTCTACTTCTATCTGCGGATCACTCCGCAGCGCGTTCTCTTCTTCTACGCAATGTGCGCCGCCATCGGCCTTGGAGCCATGATCAAAGGCCCGGCCGTACTGCTTGCGCCGCTGGCCATCGCAATCCACTGGCTCATCAAGCGCGACGGCAAGATCGTCATCGCGCCCAGGCACATCTTCGCCGGCGCTCTTCTCTTCCTCGTCATCGTCGCCCCGTGGCATCTCTGGATGCTGGCCCAGCATGGCCGCGCCTTCCTCAGCAGCTATGCCGGATATCAACTCGCCGCCCGCGCAACACACGTGCTCGAAGGCTCCGGCGGCGGCCCATTCTTCTATCTGCAGGTCGTCCTGCGCGGCGCATTCCCCTGGAGCATCCTCGCGCTCCTCGCCGCCGTCCGCTGGCTCTGGCGCCGCCAATGGGCTTACAACCTCCCGTGGATTCTCATCCTCGGCACGTTACTCCTTTACTCATGCATCCCCACCAAGCACGCGTGGTACATCCTGCCCGTCTATCCCGCGCTCGCCATTGAAGCGGCTCGATTGCTCGCAGACGCCGGCCAACGATGGCGCGTCGTGCAATACGCCACCGTCGCCGTCGTAACCATTGGGCTCGCCCTTGCCTCCACCAAATTCCTGCAACGCAGTGGCGATCCGCTCGCCAATCAAGTCGCGCAGCTTGCGCGGCAGGCACAGAGTCCGCGCGGCTCCAGCCCGCTTCTCATTCTCACGCTGCCCGGCTCCGCCACGAATCTCGACACACCCACGGCAGCCTTTTACAGCAATCGCCCCACGGTCCTGCTCGCCGTCCCCGCAGACGCCGATAAACTCGCCGCTCTCCTGCAGACCCGCTCGCCCCTCGACGCGATTCTTCCCACCGACGCACTTCCACTGCTGGCCAGCAGCGTGCACGTGCAGCCCACGGCACGCACCCGTCAGTTGTGTTACGCGCAGCTTTCTCTGCAATAGCGCCAGGCTTGCGTCATTCCGCTCTGGCCAGCGTCCCAATCAGCGTCTCTCGGCGCTGGTTGGCCATCGCGTCCGCATTGCGCAGCACGCGCAGCCATGCGTAAAACGCAACCGCGGCCAGCAGCAGAAAGATGGGCACAGCCATCCACAGCCGGCCAAAGTACACGCACGGCCCAAACACCATCGCGCCCACGCCCAGCAGTGTAAATTGCACCAGCATGCTCAGCAGCGCACTCGAGGCCGATGCATGCTGCCGCCCCAGCCGTCCCAGGTTCATGCGATGCGGCATGTTCAGGCTGAACAAATTGCCCACCGCCAGGTTCGCAGGCAATGCAAAGAACACCCATGCCGTTGTCGCCATGGCCAGTGTCGCGCTTGGCCAGCCCAGCCGCAAGCTCGCCAGAATCCCCGCCAGCAGCGCCACCAGGCCGAACAGCCCCGCATGAAACAGGTTCTTTGCAAACAGTACCGTGCGAATCGGCGTAGGCGAAAGAAACAGCAGTTGAATGCCCGCGCCCTCGCCGCCCAGGTTGTTGTAGATCACCTGCGATGAGCCCAGCAGCGCATACCCCACGCATAGCGGCAGCGCCAGCGCGAATGTAGTCCCCGCGCCACCCGCGTTCGAGTGGAACAGGCTGCCGATAATGATCACCATGAACAGCGGCGCGCCCACGGAGTAGATCAGCGGCATCGATCGCATCACCGTGCGCAATTCCTTCTCCATCACCGCGGCAATCGGCCCCGTGCCATCCAGCAGCCACGCGCCGTGCGCCGGCGCAGCTTCTTTCTTTGTCGGAGCCTCCCCAAGATTCTCGCCGCGATATTCCGCGCGCAGCCGCACTGCCAGCAGACCTCCCACCAGCAGCACATATCCGCCCAGCAGTCCCAGGGAGCGCGCCGCGCGCGCCGGATGCGGTCCCGCGGCGCGTGTCAGCTCCACGGCGGTCAGCCCCGGCGGCAGCCACCACTGCACCGCATAGCCCTTGCGGATCCACGGCGCCAGCCTGCGCCCCAGCGAGCGCTCCGCCGCTGCCTCTCGCGCCTTGTCCTGCGCATCTTGCGCCTCGTGCAGCGCCGGGTTCAGCAACTGCAGGCTCAGCAGGAACAGCACAAACACCGCGCTTAGAATCTCGCGCGTGCGCCGCTGCGACAGCCATCGATCCACCCACGCCAGAATCACCCGCGCCAACAGCACATTGAACGCCGCAAAGCCCAGCAGCCCCAGCACCGTCATTGCAAACAGATCCGGTCGCGCCAGCGTCACCCCAGTCAAAATGCCAATGCTGCACAGCCCGCCCAGTAGCGTCGAGACATCCAGCAGACCAAACACCACGTTCAACACAAAAAACGTGCTGAAGCCAAGCGGAAAGCGCAGCAGAACGCTCAAGTCAAACTGTTCTTGAAAGGAAGCCAGCGCCACCGGCACCATCTGCCAGATCAGGCACAGCATCCAGAACAGCGCCGGCAGCAGCGGCCACATGCGCTGCGCGGTAATCTGATACGCTGCCAGGCCCGCCACCGTCGCAAGCCCCAGCCCCATCATGCCGTAGATGCCGTAGCCCACCGCGCGCGCGCCAAACTCGAACACGCCCTCGCTCGAGCGCATTCGATTGCGAAGCGCCTGCCAGCGCATCTGCGCCAGCGCCGCGTACTGCGCGCGCGCCAGGCGGCTCAGCGGCTCTACGCCAGCCATGAGAGCTCCTGCCCCGCTTCCCGGCTGCTCGCACCCACAATGGAAAGAAAAATCTCCTCCAGCGTCAGCCGTTCCTCGCCTGTCGCACCTGGCAGCGTGCTGGCAACGCCCGCGCGCAGCTCCTCTATCGACCCGTTCGCCACCAGCCGCCCCTGGTGAATGATGGCCACGTGGCTGCACAGCCGCTCCACAATCTCCAGCACATGCGTAGTTAAAAAGATGGTTGCGCCGCGCTGAATCATCCGCTGCAGCATCGCCTTCAGCATGCCTGCTGCAATGGCATCCACGCCCTCAAACGGCTCATCCAGAAACAGCACCTTCGGCGCGTGAATCACCGCCGCCGCCAGCGCCAGCTTCTTCTGCATCCCATGCGAGTAGTCCGTGATCAGCTTGCGCCGCTCGCCCGCCAGCTGCATGAATTCCAGCAGCTCCTCTGTGCGCGCATTCGTCGTCTCGCGATCCAGCCCGTACATGCGGCCCACAAACCGCAGATACTCCGGCGCCGTCAGCCGTCCCATCAGCGCCATGCCCTCCGGCACCACGCCAATCTGCTGCTTCAGCCCCAGCGCGCTGGCAGAGAACGGCTGGCCCAGAATCGAGATCGTGCCCGCGCTCGGCTCCAGCAGCCCGGTCAGCATCTTGATGGTGGTGGTCTTTCCCGCCCCGTTCGGTCC
>JAJXXG010001118.1 GCA_021781255.1 Acidobacteriota bacterium | reverse complement strand
ACCACGGAGCAGTCTCGCGCGAAGTAATAGAGAAACAGGCAATCGGTGGTGTTCGCGTGGTCGGTTGCCGGACAGCTCGTCCCGGATACGGCTCCTGCAAATCCACTTGCGGTGTCTGTGAGGACAACATCGGAAAGGTTTGCCACGCCGATGTATTGCGAGACTTTATTGACGCCGAGCGCAACGTAGGTTGCGTTCCCTGTTCTTGTTCCAAGGGTGCCGGCAAGGGCGTAGACTTCGCCGTTGTCGAAGGACGCGCGCCCATAGAGCTGAAGGTCCATATCCCAGTTGTCCAGCAGGCAGTTTTCGCCAATCGCCATGCAGAGCGGTCCCACTTCCCATATCGGATCGATCTCCAGATCCATAAAGTGCTGCGCTCCCATGTCTGAACAATCGTCCTTGGTGCAATGCATACCCCATTTGCTGGCGACCGCCGAGATCAGGTGATTCAGATCGGACGCGAACACGCTCTTTTCATCAAAAGCTGTTCTGGCTTCGAGATCATCTTTGGTGAACGCAGGATAAGGCTCGGGCTGGTGATGGATATCCCTAACGCGCAGCACGGCCATCGGCAGGTTCTTTCTCCAGATATACGAGGGAGTACCAGGCGCGCCGCCGTCGTCCGGCTGTGCATAACGAAACCAGGTGACAAAATCATCCGACGCGAGATCCAGGCCGACATTGACGTTGGAAGGAACAGGGTCGGTAAAGATCGCTTCGTCGGCCACGCCGATTCCGGCAAGGGCATTGCGAACCGCCATGTTCATGCGCTTGTCCGGGGTGACGATGAAATAACGCTGCTGGCCAAACGCTGTGTTGGCCTGCCGTTCAATGACCACATGGTTGATGGGATTGCTAAAGCTTGAGCCAACAAAAATGCGCTCCGGAATATCGTCCGGGAGAGGGACATTTCTGAAAAAGAGAGGGACGACGAAGTCCGGGAGAACTCCTGCATTCGTGAGCGCCACCATGTTCAGGTACGTTGCACTGCTTGTGTCATACGTTCCTTGCCGGGTGAACATCCAACTCTGCTCAGAAAAGAAGCGAGCCTGCGGAGGCATCTGCGCAAGAATGATGATTGCTTCGTGCGGGTCGAGACGGAAGACATCTTCGTACTTCGAGGGCGACGGTCCCCAGACCGTCCTGATCTGCGGAATCGTGGCTTCATCCGGCCACGGGGGAGCGGCCACAATGACATAGGGCGCCGCCGGATTGTTGCCAAGGCACAACCCAATCCGGTCAAAGGTATATTGACAATCCTCGATTCTCCATAGCTTCACATAGCCACGGTTGACCTCAAAACCCTGCCTCAGGAGCACATGGCTGAGCTGCTGCGCAGTGCGCTCCATTTGCCCGGCATTCAGGTTTTGCGAAACAGCCCAGGGCGTCAGGCTGGCGCAGGCCAACCCAAGGGCGAGATACCAACGAGTTTTCATCCGTCTTTCTCCTTGGTGCCGGGTCGCCAAGCCGTGCAGCCTGCCAGGCTGATACGCACGTCAATGGCTCAACCCGTCACCCCTCGTAAGAGAAGAGACAGTTCGAGGGAGGGCAAGGATGGCGCCTCAGGGGGTGTGCGGAGCGAGAGGAGATGCTCCTCGGTGAGGTAGAAATCCGCTCGGAATCAGACCACCAAAACCGGTCCGGATCAGTGATCACCAACACGGAGTTGCGTGATAAGCCTATGCACTTCAGAAGAGGTACGCGCTTGCATCCGAGCGAACCCCGCCTTTCAGCGGCATCGGCGCACACATGCTGCAGGAATGGGACCATGGCGTGGCCTGCTCTCCCGTGCATCCGAAGCATGCCAAGCACCCTTGACTTGCTCGCCGGGCAGCTTTCTCATGTGTCTATGCACTGGCTAAGCGCAATAGATTTTGATGCTCTGTGGAAGGTGGTCATCTCCGACTTCAAGGGCGACTGCCACTCAATTCATGGCCCAGGGCACTGGCGGAGAGTGGAGGCGAATGGTCTTGCTATAGCCGCCAGCAATCAGGCTTCCGTGCCTGTGGTCCGTCTCTTCGCGCTCTTTCATGACAGCTGCCGGGTCGATGACGGCTCTGAGTTTGTGCATGGCGAACTTGCGGCACAGTATGCCGCATCGCTTCGCGGCAAGCTGTTCGACATAGACGACGAAAGTTTTGGGCAACTGCAGTATGCATGCCAATGGCATACGCATGGCAACATCAGCAGCGATCCAACGATCGGCGCCTGCTGGGATGCTGACCGTCTGGACCTGACTCGCATCGGCATTCTTCCGAACCCGAGGTTCCTCAGCACGGATGCCGGTCGGCATCTTGCCGCGCAATATGCATCTCGCCCCTCAGGCCATCCCGATCTTGTCTGAGAACGCGTGGAAGCAGATACGCTGGTGCGACAGTACTTTGAGGCTCAATCGCCCGGCAGTCCGGCATGAAAACGAGCGAGCCCAGGACGGGATGTTCTGGAACTCCCGGAAGAGCCGGAAGTGGGTCTTCAGCGGTGTTTTTCACGGCAACGATCAAATGCCGCTGCGTGAAGCACAACCCGGTACAAGAGGCGGAACCGTCTCCCGAGCCGTTTCGACCGATAAAGCGACTCCCCCGCCGCAGAGCAACAGCAATCCCCATTGAGGCGCCTGATGCGGTGCGGTGAAAGTCTAAGTTGTTTAGGAGTTTGGAGGCGCGGGCCGGGATCGAACCGGCGCATAAAGGTTTTGCAGACCTCTCCCTTACCACTTGGGTACCGCGCCTTGGCAGGGCCGCCTTTGCTGCGATGCGGATCGCTCGATATCACCCTAGCCAACCCGGCAGGCGCCGGAGGGCGATATGGAGCGGGAGACGAGATTTGAACTCGCGACCCTCGCCTTGGCAAGGCGATGCTCTACCACTGAGCTACTCCCGCTTACGTCAAGTTTGAGTATACTGGGCGACCCATCTCCGGTCAAACCGCCGCCGCAGAGGCGCTCGCCGGCGCTTTTTCCACACCGGAGCGCGACCCGGTTTCGATCCGCACAATCTCTCCGTCGCGCATGTACAGGATGCGTCCGGCAATGGACGCGGCTTCGGGATTGTGCGTAATCATCAGCGTGGTCTGGCCCAGCTCCTGGTTGGAGCGCTGCAGCATGTGCAGCACCGCGTCGGAGTTTTTGCTGTCCAGGTTGCCCGTCGGTTCATCGGCCAGCACAATCGCCGGCCGCGTAATCAGCGCCCGCGCAATGGCCACGCGCTGCTGTTCGCCGCCGCTCAGCTCTGAGGGGCGGTGCTTCAGCCGGCCGCGGATCGAAAGAATATCGCCCAGGTGGTCCAGATACGCGCGATCCATCGGCTCCTTGCGCCCGCTCACCTCGTAGGCAATCTCGATGTTGCCCATGGCGGAGAGGGTCGGCAGCAGGTTGAAGCGCTGGAAGACGAACCCGATGCGGTGTTTGCGCAGCCGGGTACGCTCGGCATCGCTCAGGCTGGCAAAGTCAATGCCGTCAATCAGAATCCGCCCGGATGTAGCCCGCGTCAGGCCGCCCAGCAGGTAGAACAGTGTGGACTTGCCCGAACCTGAAGGGCCCACAATGGCCACAAACTCGCCGGGCTCCACGGCAAAGGAGACGCCGCGCAGGGCTTGTACCTGGACGCGGCCCGCGGAGTAAACCTTGGTCAGGTTTTCGGCAAGAATGATCGGCGAGGAGTTTTCAGGCTGCACACCCTGTATTGTAAATGCGGCGCTTCCCCGGCTGCTCCCTTTAAAATAGAGCTGCACCGATCTTCAAGCAGGTTTGGGATTCATGACCGTCGATTTGAAATCAACCCTTGTCACGACCTTAAAGACTGCGGCCTCCCAGGCGGGCCTGGCGCTCCAGTCCATCACCGCCGGCACTGACTTTAACGGGCAGCCCACCACCATCTTTCGCCTCGGCCTGTCCGGCGCCGAGGACCGCTCGCTGCAGCTGGAGCTGAGCGACGCCTTTGACTTCGACAAGCAGCACCTGCTGCCGGAGATGACCGCGCACCTGGCCGCCGAGGCACGCCGCCTGCGCAATCCCCGGCCGGAGTGCTACGTCACCCTGGGTGGCATGCCCGTTGCCTTCGGCAAGTTCCAGTGGCCCTTCCACCGCTCCACTTCCGGTGCGGACACTTACATCGTCCACGGCGAAATCGATCTGGCCGACCCCCAGCGGCAGAACCTGCACGCCAAAATCGCCGCCTCCGTCACCGTCACCTTTGCTGAGATTGTGCCGGCGATGGAGCAGCCCTACGCGGAGACCTTCGTCTACAACGCCATCCGCAAGACCGTCGATCTGGGCCAGCTCGAGTTCCTCAAGTCCGGCAACCGCCAGCCGGTTCCCGTCACCACGCGCTACTACAGCCGCTGGCAAAAGAAGTTCCTGTTTACTGAGACCAACGATGCCGAGCGGCTGGAGTACCTGCTGCGCAAGGTCTACTGGCTCTCCGGCGTCCTCGGCGGCGGCAAGCCCGTCTGGATTGCCGACCCCCGCGACGCTCAGTACCTGAACACCACTGAGGCGGATCTGCTGCGCATGGCCGGTCATGAGGCGGGCGAGGGCTTCCTCGTCCTCGATGGCGAATACGCCTCCGCCACGCCCACGCTGATGGCCCGCGCCGCCGAGTACAACGCCGCGCTTGAGTCCGCGCTCAACTTCACCAAGCCGCAGTTCAACGAGTCCATGCGCGCCGGCGAAGCCAACATGTAATTCGTCTCAGCGCACACGCAATCGGGGGCATGGATCTCGCATCCATGCCCCCGCTGTCTTTCACCTGCCCGCACACCTGCCCACACATCGGCCCGGGTACCTGTCCGGATGCTGCATCCTCAGCCCTGCAGCACTCCGCCGCAGGCCGAGCAGAACCGTGCCCCCGCCGGATTCGCCTGTCCGCACCGGCTGCATGCCGTCAGCGTGCCCGGCTGGGCCGCCACCGCAGCCGTCGGCTGCTGTGCGGGCGGCATGTTCACCGTCACCTGTATCGGCCATCCCCACGGCGGCACGCTCATGCCCAGCGCCGCGGCAATCCCCGCCGCCTGAATCGCATTGAACTCCCGCACCCGGCCCGGCATAAAGAAGCACTCCACCATGCCCAGAATCGTCGTGATCCCGGTCCAGAAGAAGCACAGGTACAGAATGCCCAGCCCCGTGCGGCGCAGATAGAAGTGGTGAATCCCGAAGGTGCCAAGAAACAGCGCCAGCAGGATGCCCACCACCTCATCCCGGCGCACGGACTCATATTGCTGGAAGAACACTGCCTGCGGATTCGGATACGGTGCGCTGCTCATCTCGAACGCTCCTCGCGTAGCTTGCATTACACCATACGCTGCCGGCCGCCTCCGGGTTCCCGGCATGCCGTAGCATAGGGAGTGCTATGACCCATCCCTCCGCTTCCGCCGGTGGCTCCTTTCGTATCGGTGGTGACCTGCCCGTTCATCGCCTCGGCTACGGCACCATGCGCCTCGTCGGCGAAGGTGCCTGGGGTGAGCCTGCCGACCCCGCCGAAGCCCGCCGCGTCCTCCGCCGCGCCGTCGAGCTCGGCGTCACGCTCATCGACACCGCCGACGCCTACGGCCCCGAGATCGCCGAGCGCCTCATCGCCGAAGCGCTTCACCCCTATCCGCCCGGCCTCGTCATTGCCACCAAGGGCGGCATCACCCGCCAGGGCCCGGCCAAAACCGAGTACGTCGGCCGCGCCGGCTACCTCATCCAGTGCGTCGAAATGAGCCTGCGCCGCCTCCGGCTTGACCGCATCGAGCTCTACCAGCTGCACCGCATCGACCCGCGTACCCCGCTTGAAGAAAGCCTCGGCGCGCTCCTCCAAATGCAGCAACAGGGCAAGATCCGCCACATCGGCCTCAGCGAGGTCACGCCCGCGCAAATCGAGCAGGCGCAGAAGATCGTCCCCATCGTCAGCGTGCAGAACCGCTACTCGCTCGCCGACCGCCGCCACGAAGAAACCCTCGCCTGGTGCCAGCAGCGCAATATTGCCTTCCTGCCCTGGTATCCCATCGCCGCCGGCAAGCTGCTCAAGCCGGAGAACCCTGCCGCCGAAACCCTCGCGCGCATCGCCGCCCGGCACCACGCCACGCCCGCGCAACTCTCGCTGGCATGGCTGCTGCATCGCTCGCCGGTCATGCTGCCCATCCCCGGCACATCCAAAGTGGCACACCTTGAAGAAAACATCGCCGCCGCATCCCTGCAGCTCAGCGATGCCGAATGGGCTGAAATGGAAGCGGCGGCGCAGTCCTAGCTCTGCGCCGCCGCTCTTTGTTGTTCGGTTGTTGCGCGGTCACGCCACCGCATTCGTCGCAATCACGTCCTTGTACCACTCGGCGCTCAGCTTCGGATACCGCTTCAGCGTCTTGTAGTCCACGTAGTGAATGCCGAAGCGCTTCGAGTAGCCATCGGCCCACTCAAAGTTATCCAGCAGGCTCCACAGGAAGTAGCCCTTCACCGGGTAGCCCTCTACCGCCGCGCGATGCAGTTGCGTCAGGTGGTTGCGCAGATACATCACGCGGTCCACATCCTCCACGCGCCCATCCGCCGTCAGCACGTCGTCGCTGGAGCAGCCGTTCTCCGTAATGTAGATGCCCTTCGGATTCCAAAGCTCCGTCACATTCCGCACGCCCCAGTAGATGCACTCCGGCCCGATCGTGAGCCACGGCGAAGCCATGTGCGGATACGACTTCGGATTCTGCTCCACGGCAAAGCCCAGCGGAGAAGCATCCGCGCGCACATACGTCGGCGTGTAGATGTTCAGCCCCACAAAGTCCAGCGGGCTGCCGATGGCCTCCATGTCGCCCGACTGCACC
>JAJXXG010000583.1 GCA_021781255.1 Acidobacteriota bacterium | reverse complement strand
GACCAGCACCATCAACACGCCGTACAGCGCCAGTGCCACCGGATACCGCCGGTCCAGATCGGAACCCGATCGCGTTCCCGGCTGCAATCCACCGCGCATTCCAGCCCCTCAATTCGTGGTGCACAGGGGAGGATTCGAACCTCCGTAGCTCCAAAGAGCGGCAGATTTACAGTCTGCTGCCATTAACCACTCGGCCACCTGTGCCCGGTTTGCCTATCCTTCCGCTTTGAGCCCTTTCAGCGCATCAAGCCCCGACCGGAGTTTCTCCGGCCTGTCGGAGCATGCACCTCAGTGGGATCACCGCGGAGGACAGGCCCGACGCCCCTAAACCGCTCGACGCCGGTCCAAACTTGCTGCCGTTTTCAGCCCCCGTCTTGCTTCCCAAGTGGAGCTGGCGAAGGGATTTGAACCCCCGACCCTCTGATTACAAATCAGATGCTCTACCAGCTGAGCTACGCCAGCCCAAACCACCCGGCTAAACAACCCGGAGAACCGAAGTATACGGGGGCACACGAACGCTCCGCGCATACCACGGCACAGAACCTAAGGTTAGCACACGACCGCCGCCGGAGCAAACCGGCTTTCAGATACCTCCGGCACTCCTCCACAAGCACACGGAAGCGGACGTCGCAAAGCCCGTTTACACCCTCGGCGCCTGCCTGATTCACGCTCAAAACAGCGCGGTAACTCAAGACATATTATCCCGGTAAGTTAACTGCAGACTTGACCAATCTGGCGTTTAAGCAGAGGATGCGGTAACGCACATTTCATGTTTCAAAATGCCTTGGAAAAGAGGAAAGATCAAATGTTTCGAAAAGCAGCCCAGGCTGCCCTGATCCTTGGATTAGCCAGTGCGCTCATTGCTCAACAAACTCCTACCGGCACAAACTCCTCACCTACACCGCAAGCCCCAGCACACGATAACTCATCCCAACCGCCACCACCGCATACCCTGCTAGACGGTACGCCAGTCAAACTCCGTCTTAGCCAGACCATCTCTTCTGCCGATGCAAAGGTCGGCCAGGAAATTCCATTTGAAGTAGTTGAAGAAATAAAAGTGGACGATGTCGTAGTGCTCCCAAAGGGTGCCATTGCCATCGGCACAGTGACTGAAGCGGAGCACAAGAAAAGCATGGGGCGCGCAGGCAAACTGAACGTCAACATCAGCTATGCCCGCCTCGCGGACCAAGAGAAGGTTGCCCTTCGCGCGGTAAAGGACACCAAGGGCGGTGGCCATGTTGGAGCCATGACTGGTGCTATCGTGGCAACCTCTATCGTCTTCTTTCCCGCAGCGCCACTGTTTCTGTTCATACACGGCAAGGACATCACGATTCCACAAGGCACCGAAATCACGGCCTTTGTCGAAGGCGATATGCACCTCGACATGACACGCTTCGGAGTCAAGGCACCAGCACCCGCCGCACCGGCTCAGGCCCCTGCACCGACAGCTCAGGCCAACCTGATCATTGATTCCACGCCTACCGGTGCAGACATTGAGGTAGACGGCGGCTTTGTCGGTAATACACCCTCAACCGTGACAGTCGCACCCGGCAGCCATGAAGTTACAGTGAAGAAGAAAGGCTACTCTGACTGGAGTCGCAAGCTGAACGTCACCGGTGGAAGCGTGCACCTTAACGCGGAAATGGAACAACTACCCGCTCAATCGCAGTAATTCCGTCAGCAAGTCGCCTCGTATCCCGGACAAGCCGAAGGTGATAGCTTAATCCTGACGGCTTTCATGCACCGACGTACGCGCAGAACGCTCATGATTGTGGCCGCGGTCCTGCTGTTGCTGGCCGTGGCCATCTTCCTGCGCTCCAAGGCTCCGCCGGAGGCGGCGCGGCTGCTGCCCGAGTCCGACGGCATCATCTACATCAACCTCAAGCCCATCCGCGGCTTTTTCCACAAGGGCCTGAAGCCGCCGCAGCGCGTGCCGGAGTACCAGCAGTTTGTGGACGCCACCGGAATTGACTGGGAGCGCGACCTGGACCAGGCCGCCATTGCGCTGCATCGCATGCCCGACCCCAACGGCCCCAACGGCCCCGTGGCCTATTCGCTGGTGCTGGTGGGCAAGCTGACCGGCAAGCGCCTGAACTCCTGGCTGGAGGCTCACGCCACCTCGCGCGAAAACTACGCCGGCAAGACCATCTACAACATCCCCTCGGAAGACCGCACCGTGCGCGTGGCACAGATTGGCTATGACATGGTGGCCGTCTCCAACACGCCCACGCCGGAGCAGATCCACTCCATCATCGATCGCCATCGCGCCGCCGCGCTGCCCTTTGCCGGCTCCACGCTGCTGTCGCGCCATTACCACGATGTTCCGCTGCTGGCGCTGGCCTGGGGCGTGGGCCAGATCGGCCTGCCCTTCTCCGAGCGCGGCGCCATCAGCATCTTCGGCTTCACCCTGCCGCTTGAGTCCGGCTCCACCATCGTGGCCAGCGTAACGCCCACCCTGCACCTGGCCGGCGCTCTGCGGCTCAAGGTGGAGGAGATTGCTCCGGACGACCAGACGGCCGCCAGCCAGGCCGCCTCTCTGGCCACTCTTGTCACCATGGCCCGCGGATTTACCGCGCCGCTCGCCGCCAATCCCCCCAACAACGCGCTCAAGGAACTGCTGCGGACCGCCGAGGTGACCCAGAAGCGCGACCGCGTGGTCGTAACCGCCACCGTGACGCCCGCGCTGTTCACCGCCGACGAAAATTCTTCTGCCGATTCAGGAAACCATTCTGGACCGGATGCATCCAAATAAGTAACGCGCTTCCCAAGAGCACTACCTCCACACTGCTGCAAGAGCAGCCCGCCGAAGCTTCCTTTGAGCCAAACATCACAAATGCCCAGGGAGCTTCAGGCGGAGCGGCTCGGCGGGGTCGAAACCCCGCGTCTGCTTTCCGCCGCGTAGCTTACTTCTCCTGCAATCCCAGAGCCTGCACCACGGCCGGGTCCGCCTTGGCCGGCTGGCCGTCCTGCTTCTGCACCACGCCAAAACCGCCGCGATAGTCCCACATGGCCCAACCGATGTGGTCTGCCTCCAGCGCCGTACGCACGTCGTGCAGCCAGTTCACGCGCGACTGCGGATCCGCGTGCTCGCGAAAGACGCCAAACTCGTTGCAGATGAGCGGAACGTGGTTTTCGCCGGCCCACGCGGCTGCCTCGTCGATCAGCATACGGATGCGGTGGCCGTCCCAGTGGTCGAGCCAGTAGTTCTCCAGATCAAAGCGGCTGGCGGCATCGGGCACCTGCGGCAGAATGGCGGCCATGGACGACTCCGATGCGGGATACGGAATGCCGTGGGTATAGCTCCACCAGGGCAGGCCCCAGCTCGCACCCTGATGGGTAAAGGTGTGCGGATCGTAGAAGTGGAAGTTGTAGATCACGTTGCCGTCGTCCAGCGGATGCATGGCCAGCAGATCCACAATGTCGGAGTAGTTGGGGCCGGTGGCGATGATGGTGTTGTGCGGAGCCGCCTGGCGCACGGCTGCCACCACGCGGTCCTGGATGCCCTCCCACCGGTAGGGATCGCGCACCTCGGGCTCGTTCATCACCTCAAAGAAAATCAGGTCAGGGTTGCGCGAGGCGTAGTGCGCGGCCAGGTGGCGCCACAGCATTACGTAGCGGTCCACGGCCGTGTTGTTGTCGCGCACCTGCTGCTTGTAGCTGCTTTCCGGGTGCAGATCAATCTGCACCGCAAGCCCCTGGGCAAGCATGTCGTCCACGGCGGCATCCACGCGAGCCAGAAACTCCTGATTCATGCCGTCTGCGCCGCGCGCACCCTGCTCCAGCGGCGCGGGATCAATGCTCAGGCGAACGTTGTCAAAGCCCAGGCGCGCCATGAGTGCAATATCCGACGCGTCCGTGTAGCGGCTGGTGCGCGCAGCAGAGTAATCCTGGGGCGACTGTGCAAACCATTGCGATGCGTTGATGCCATGCCGCAAATGCTGTGCGCGGGCAAAGGCGATCTGCAGATCGTGCGATCGATCCTGCGCCAGCAACGGCAGAGCGCAGGCAAGACAGACAAAGCAAACGAAAAGACGGCGCAACATAGAGATTCCCTCCGAAAATGCTAAAAATCGAACACGGGAACGATATCAGCACTGCGGAAGATCCGTCACGCCCGCCGGAAATTTCAGAGATATTGCGCGCAAACAAAGACGGCTCCCGCCTGGGGGAGCCGTCCGCATGGCGCATGCGCGCCGGCGTCAATTCTTGGTGGTGGTCGTCGTGGTTCCGTCCAGCGCGGCCTGCTCGTAGGTGTTGCGCAGGTACTTGTGCGGATTGACCGGCACGTTGTGCACGCGCACCTCGTAGTGAAGGTGCGGACCGGTAGCGCGGCCCGTCTCGCCCACGTAGCCAATCACCTGCCCGCAGGTTACATGCTGGCCCGGCAGCACGGCCACCGCGGAAAGATGGGCATACACCGTGCGCACATCGTGGCCATGGTCCAGCACCACCTCGCGGCCATAGCCGGAGCCCATCTGCGCTCCGGTCACGTCGCCATCGGCAGCGGCGCGAACCGGCGTTCCAAAGGGAGCGGAGATATCGATGCCCGGGTGGAACGCGCCCTCGCCGTTCAGCGGATCTTCGCGCTCGCCAAAGCTGGAGGTTACGCGGCCCTCAATCGGCCACAGCGCCGGAGCATCGGCCAACTGGGTCCAGTCGCCCGCAAAGCTCGGCGTCAGGCCGCCCTCCAGCGCGCGGGAAACACGGCCGGACATGGCCTGCGCCCGCAGCGCGTAGAACTGGTCAATCGACATCTTCACAGTCTGCTGATTCACGTTGTCGGTGAGCGCCAGCGACTGCGGCGTGGGTGCCGAGGCCGCGCCTGCCGCAGCGGACTTGGCCGCCGTCAGCCGGTTCTGCCGGAGCCCGTAGAGCGCCGTCACCTCACTGGCCAGAGCGCCCAGCGACGCCACCTGCACGTCGCGGTCATGCGCAATCTGCGCCATGTGCTTGTAGTTCTCGCGCAGCGTCTCGCGCTCCTGCCGCACCTGGTTAAAGCTCTCTGTTTTGAGCAACATGCGCGTGTACGATCCGGCCAGTCCCACGATGGTGAACGCACCCACCACCGCCGCGGCCACAAAGCCGTACACATAGTGCAGAGGCAAAGGAATTTTGCGTACTCGCCCGTCTTCGTCTCTGGATACAAAAAGTATGTAGTAGCGTTTCCGCAGCATGATCCTTCCTTGATTCTCACAACCGAGAAGGCTGTAACTCGCCGCGTACCGAAGTAAAGCGACTGCATGAGGCCGAAGTGGGCCCGAGATTCTCGTGCGGCTCCCTGGGAGCACCATTCCACTAGCGTTCGTTTAGGCTAACAAACGCATCCGGAGCGGGTCAACGAAAAGGAATTCATGAATCGGTAGAAAAATGCGATATTCCTTGCATGCAAGCCCCGCAGACAGCCGTTTGTCCTATCCTTGATGAGAATGCACACAAAGAAGGGCGAAAACCCGCATTCCGGCACTCCCGGCGAGCTGGCGCTGCTGCGCCGCATTCGCAGCCGGGCCGCTGCCACCCTCGGCGGCGGCCTGCGGCTGGGCATCGGGGACGACTGCGCCCTGCTGCGTCCGCGCCCCGGCGAAGAGCTGGCCGTCACCACCGACTTCTCCATCGAAGGCCGCCACTTTCGCCTGGACTGGCACCAGCCCGAGTCTATCGGCCATCGCGCACTGGCGCGCGGGCTCAGCGACCTGGCCGCCATGGGCGCCCGGCCTGTCGCCGCGTTTCTCTCCCTTGGCCTGCCCCGCGAGCTCACCGTAACCCTTGGCCGCCGCCGCGCCTGGGTTGACCGCTTTTACGACGGCCTGTTCGCCCTGGCGCATGCCCATCACACCCCCCTGGCGGGCGGCGACTTCGCCGAGTCCCCCATCGCCATCGCCGACATCGTCCTCATCGGCGCCGTTCCGCGCGGTCGCGCCCTGCTCCGTTCCGGTGCCCGGCCCGGAGACCTGCTCTACGTCACCGGCAGCCTGGGCGGAGCCGCTGCCGGGCTTGAGCGCCTTGGCCAGCTGGCAGGCCGCTCCAAAGCCGCATCCGCGCCGCCGGCCATCCCGGCCCGGCTGCGTGCCGTGCTCCAGCCTCATCTGCAGCCGCAGCCGCGCATCGCCCAGGGCCTGTGGCTGCAACGCCGCGCCCGCGCCACCGCCGCGCTCGACATCAGCGACGGCCTCTCCACCGACCTCGCGCACCTCTGCGAGGAGTCCCACGTCGCCGCCGAGGTCGACGCCGCGGCCCTGCCTATGCATCCCGCGGCCACGCTCGACCAGGCCTTGCACGGCGGCGAGGACTACGAACTGCTCTTTACTGCCGCGGCCCGCGCCCGCCTGCCGCGCTCCATCGCCGGCGTCGCAGTCACCCGCATCGGGCGCATCGTTGCTGCAGTACCCGGCCGCCCGCCCATCACTCTGCTCACCGCGCAGGGACCCCGCCCGCTCGTCCCGCATGGCTGGCAGCATTTCGCCTGATCCCGCCGCATGATCCCAGTCCGGAGATGCGAATTTCTTGCAGAATCTGCTGCACTTGGACCGTTACGGGCTATCATCAGGAGTAGTTATGACCACCGAGAAGATTCGTGTGCGCTTTGCTCCCTCCCCAACGGGTCTTTTGCACGTTGGGAACGCGCGGACGGCTCTCTACAACTGGCTCTTTGCACGCCGGTCACAGGGCAATTTCATCCTCCGCATTGAAGACACAGACGTGGAGCGCTCCGAAGAGCGCTATGAGGCGCAGCTGATTGAAGACCTGCGCTGGCTTGGACTCGACTGGGACGAAGGCCCGGAAGGCGCG
>JAJXXG010000834.1 GCA_021781255.1 Acidobacteriota bacterium | reverse complement strand
ACGTCTCGGCAATGCTCTGGCCCGACTCCACCAGCCGCACCGCTTCCTGCTTAAACTCCAGCGTGTACCTGCCCCGTTTTCCGTTCCTCATCTACCATCCCTTTCGCTATTACAGCAGCTCGCTAACGGATACGCATTCTGAGGGCAAGGTCATCTCCTTGATCGCCGCGATCGACGAGTTGAAGGGAGCTTGGCGCGCACTCGATACGCTTGCGCCAGAACGACTCTGCGCCCTGCGCCGGGCTGCGACCATCGAGAGCATTGGTTCATCGACGCGCATCGAGGGCAGTCCGCTCTCTGAGCGCACTTCCTGAACTGGCCATCAGCATCCTCGAATACGCTCGCGAGCACGGTCGCATGACAATGGCGGATATGATCCCGTCAACAGGCGCCAGCCGGAACACCCTCAAGGAGCACTTCCGCAAGCTGGTTGACCTTCAGCAACTCGCGCTCTATGGAAATCGAAAGGGATCATGGTATTCGCTGAAATGATCGCGACATCGCCTGGCCAACCAATGATTACCCAGGCCGCATCTGCTCGCGAATCGAAATCCAAATGCGAGTACCCTGGGCCCACAGTGTGTTCTGACTGATGCGGCAGTCCGAAAGTGTCAACGGCGAAGTAAAAGCAGTCCCTGCGGCGGGGTAAAGAGGAGCCAGTAGAGGGTTGAGGGTGTGGTTTTCAGGGGAGGAGGGGCAGCTCACCACGATTTTGCTCATCCGGCTGGTGATACTTTTGGGGATACTTTGTTCCGGAATCCCGTGCAAGATCCTGCAACTCGATGCGAAAAGAAATGTCTATATATCTATATTATTTACAGTGATATATCCGATCATATGCGACTCTGTGCAGCGCCCTGCAAAAGCTCAAAAATAGGACTTAAAATCCGCAGGAGCTTACCCTCCGTGGGGGTTCAAGTCTCCCTCCGGGCACCACGCAATCCCTTTGAATCTCCGATGCGGAAGGCCTGTCGATTCGCAGGTTGATTTCTATTGAACAGATTGAAGCGGCAGCGTGACGGCAGGCATGAAGCAAATTCGGACTCAATTGGTCGGATTTTGAAGTCAGGCTTTTGTGCAAACTTTCTGTGGAAAAAAGTGATGCAGGGGGGGTGGGTATTTTTCTTTTTTCGGCTGCAGGCGAAGAAAAGAGAAAGCCGGCGAGGCAAAAACATGCAAGGAATGTGTCGAAAAGAAAAATACTGCAGGGGGGGGAGGGGGGTGTCCGGCGGGGCAGGGCCGGACGGGCCGGAGATGGATCGAGTTGGCGCGAGGATTGCGGCATGGTTCTATTGTGCGCGTTTGAGGGGAATTAGACTGCAAAACGGCTTGGGGAAAATTGGTAATAATATACTTGACGAATCAACTTTATTTTGGCATACTTAGGATCATGAAAGCCCCAAAGACCCTTCAAGACGCGATTATCTACTTCAGCAATGCGGACAACTGCCTGAAATACATGGTGGATAGCCGTTGGCCTGAAGGTGTCGTTTGCCCCACCTGTGGCCGCAAAGACCCTGCGTACTTGCGGGCTCAAAAGAAATGGCAATGCAAGAGCGCCCATGCCAAGCGCCAGTTCACCGTCAAAGTGGGAACCATCTTCGAGGATTCGCCCCTGGGCCTTGAGAAATGGCTCCCGGCAGTGTGGATGATTGCGGCTGCGAAGAACGGCATCAGCAGCTACGAAATTTCCCGCGCTTTGGGCGTCACTCAGAAAACCGCATGGTTCATGCTTCACCGTATTCGTGAGGCCATGAAGAACGGCTCTCTTGTGAAGATGGGTGGACCTGTCGAAGTGGATGAGACTTTCGTCGGCGGCAGGATTAGCAACATGCATCGTTCTAAGGTTCGTGCGAAGTTCCACGGATTGCCGACCGCAGGAAACTCTCCTTCGACCAAAACCGCTGTCATGGGAATGCGGGATCGGGAAACTCGCCAAGTTCGCGCGCACGTTGTGCCGAACGTGAACCGCGAGACTTTGCAGAACGCAATCCTTGAGAACGTCGAAAAGAAATCGACCGTCTACACTGACCAATGGCGCGGATACGAAACACTTGCAGCGAAGGACTTCATCCATGAAACCGTGAACCACATGCAAGAGTATGTTCGCGGACAGGTCCACACCCAGGGCATTGAGAATTTCTGGAGTCTCCTGAAGCGGAGCCTGAAGGGAACCTACGTTGCTGTCGAACCGTTCCATCTTGATCGTTACGTCTCCGAACAGGTTTTCCGTTTCAACACTCGCGCAACCAAGGACAATCCACTCACTGATGCAGACCGTTTCGCTGCCGTCCTCATGCAAGCCGTAGGCAAGCGGCTTACTTATGCGGAGGTAACCGGCAAGGTGGGAGAAACGAGTTTCTAGTGTTCCGACCTTGAAGCGCGGCCCGAAGCTGAAGCCTTAGGCTTTCTCCCGCGCTTGTGCTCCCCTTTGGCTTTGCGTTCAGCGCTATGCTCTCGAATCCCTGCATCCACCTGCGCCTTTACCTTGGCAGGATCGGCGCGGAGAATTCGGCTCATGGCATCGTCAAATGCTTCATATTCCCGGCTTAATCTGATCAAGCGTTTTTCCAACCTCCTCATCAATGTATGGCGGCACAATGAAAAATCCGTTTGGAGTAGAAGGTAACTTTTCTACATCGTCTTTGATTCTGTTTAAAGTCTCTGATCCGAATGCCAGCCCTAGAAACCCAATTCTTCCAAGTACTGCTTGCATAGAGGGGCGCATATTGAAATCAGCACTCAACCGTTTTCCGTGCATGAGCCTCATGGCCTCGTATGCAACAAAATCAGCCACCTGAAGTGGCACAATATCATCAGAGTTTCCCGGCGTGCAGGTAGCCAAACGATGCCGATGGGCGAATCCAGGATCATCTTTCATCGCATAGAACAGACGTACAGCTTCTAAATCAAACTCGTTGCGATCAAGTATCACCTCAATTTGATCCTCAGCAGGAAAGTTAGCATGATCCATTTGCCCGGCGACCAGCGCCACCACTGTTTTAAAGCACACCAAGTAAGGGTGCCCTAGTTTCGTCTGTCCTTCTGAGCTGATGATCCTGCGATATTCGTCGGCAAAAAGCCCAACACTAATACCGTGGAGTCTCCTACCCCTGCGCCTTAGTATCTCCAGAATCTCCTTACTGTAGGCCACACGACGCTGTTTGGACCATCCATCATACTCCCAAGTCCCAGCGTTGAGATGTGTAGCGTGGAACCGCGCTACCCCCTCTAAATCGTTCTTTCGCTTCCATCCGGTCTCAACCTTACTCCACGAATCCTTGTCTCCAAACATTCCTCCGACGACGTAGCTCCGCGGTTCAAATGGTGGATCGCCAGGCTTTTTCTTGACATTGATCGAGTCGTGGCTCTCATCACAAAAGAACTTGAAAAGCATGAAGTATTGTCGCCTCGCTGGACGCGAACAATATACCCCGATTTCTCGAATATTGATCACATCACACCGCCATTCTCACGCCAGCGCCCTGATTCGTCAAGTATATTATTGCCGGAAAATTGCGAGTGGAATGAGCGAGTTAGAGAAAAGTTTGGCGCGAGGGGCTTGACGGCAGCTTCTAGCCGCTCGCTGCGCGGACGTCATGGTGAACCTCGGCTCCGGCAATCCCGGGCGCCCAAAGGCCAGGCACCCGGGGCAACCAAAGTTCGTGGTTGAACTCCGTTCGCTTCTCTCGAACTCGGCGATGGAACCGCGGTAGTGCGCGTCGTGCTCGGATCGGCGTGTCTCCGTCGGGACGGTCTTAGCCAGGCGGGTCCGTGCTGAGGCATAGAGCTGTTGTGTGAGCGATGCATCCGGGACCGGCTGGATGGTCAGCGGTCTTCAACGACTTCACACGAAGCACTGCGCGGGTGACACAGGCGGAGGATAAGGCCGAGCGCATCGATGCATCCTGCAGGCTGGCCGCCGGATAGATGGTCAGCATGGTGAGCGGCGCTGCCTTGAAGCCCTGCGACGATCGCTCCACACGGAAGACCATTGCATCGCAGGAAGAGGCTTCGACGCCGACAAGCATGGGAACCACCATCACGCCGGCCTGCGCAAGCGAGTTCAACCATGCGAGAGGGATGTTGGTAAGGCCGGCATTGATCAGAACGGCATCGAGGGAGTGGGGCGCAAGATTGGCAGCATCTGCATGGACAACCGTAACGTGGGGGAGTTCTCGCAGATTGGCTTGAGCCTGCCCAGCAAGCTCTTCATCGACCTCAACGGCAGTGACCCTTCCCGATGGACCCACCATGTGGGCCATGGTCGCGGTGTAATACCCTGTGCCGCACCCCACATGCATCACGTGCATTCCAGCGCGCAGATTGAGCGCTTGCACCAGTCTTGCGATGATGCTGGGCTGTCCGTTGTTGAGAATGGCGTTTGACTTGAGAGAGACAAACACATCGTGACACAGGTCCCGGCAATCGCTCGTGAGGCGATAGGCGCCGGCCTCAAGGGAAAATCCGGACGAGTACCTCCACGGTGGGGAGCCCACGAAGTCTTCTCGCGCCACCGTGGACAATGCGCGGATTAAAGCCTGGTCTTCAAGCCCGGCAATGACACGAATTTCATCGGCGTAGAAGCGTCTGTGCAACGCGAGGGGCATCGATTGAAGCTTCTCTTCGGAATCGAGCTTGTCTGGCCAGGATTCAACCGGAGACGATCCACTCACCTTTTGCATCGGAGATGCCTCAATGGCTGTCCGGCACAGGCTTGACGTTGCCGCAGTCGGCGCTCTTGAAGAGTGCAGTGCTCTGGGCGGTCCACTCGAAGGGCTGGGCGTTGGGGCCCATCTGCATGTTGCCCACAAAGTGAACCTTACTGGTGGAGTGTTCGGCATCGGTCCAACTGGCCGTGATGTCGCCCTTGCCCTGCAGGTGACCGGTGCAGACCATTTCCGCGCTCATGCCGTCGGTCTTCTTGACGATGTTCGAGATCTTGCAATCCCCGTGGACCTCGGGCGGAACGGAGCCGTACTTATCGATCTGGGCCTGTGTGACGCAGATCTGGCTGGTGTGCGGGCCGCCGCCGGGATTCATTCCCTGCGGAAACGGTGACTGCTGCCACGTCATCGTCGTTGTAATTTCCCAGAGGCCGGGCTTCTTTGTCTGTGCGTGAGCGAGAGTCTGTGCGGTCACAATGCAAATTACGAGGACGATGAAACAGCGGAATCGGGTCATCGCTTCTCCCTTCTGGAATGGCGTCGGTGAGGACCTTCAACACTTTACCCCGTTGGGCAGAGTAGGGGAAGTGAATTCATTGTTGGATGGGAGCGTACTTCAGGGCTGCCGGGCGGCGGAGTGCGCCACCGTCAGCAACGCCGATGCGAGCCGGTTGGTTGCGTGCCGGACCACGTGATCCTCCAGTGCAAAATCGCCCGCAACGCAGCGAAGACCGAGCGCTTGAATGCGCTCGATGTCGGCAACGATTGGCGCTGCATTCTCCTGCGCATAGCGCTGGAGCGTGGCGGGGGAAAACGGCGCGGTGTTGACGATGGCGTAGTCGAAGATGGGGATACGGGTGTGCTCGTAGATGCGCTCGATGTGTTCCGATGCAGTGAGGCCGAGACTTTCATTGGCCTGCGTCATCAGGTTGCAGATAAAAACCCGGACTCCGCGCGCCTTGGAGATGGCCTCAGGAATGCCGCGGACGAGCAGATTGGTGATGAGGGATGTGTAGAGGGAGCCAGGCCCGACGGTGATGAGATCGGCCCGTTCGATGGCGTCCAATGTTTCGGGAACAGCGGCAGCATCGGGCGGGTCAAGGGCAAGTTCTGCAATGCGCAGCTTGCTGGCCGTGATGTTGGTTTCGCCGCGCACCGTCGATCCGTTGGACATGTGGGCGACCAAGGTGGTGTTGGTGGTGGTGACGGGGTAGATGCGTCCCCGCGTGGCAAGGATCTTGGAGGCAAGTTGAATCGCGTGCCCAAAGTCGCCGGTGATTTCAGTGAGAGCAGCGACGAAGAGGTTGCCGAAGTTGTGGCCTTCCAGAGCGTCGCCGGAGCGAAAGCGGTGGGAGAACAGCTTGACCAGCAAATCCTCTTCTTCGCTGAGGGCGACCATGCAGTTGCGGAGGTCGCCGGGAGGCAGCATGTTGAAGTCTTTGCGCAGGCGTCCCGAGGATCCACCGTCATCCGTGACGGTTACGACGGCGGCGAGGTCGCTGATCTGACATGGCTCCGCGCAGGGCAGGCCGGGCAGCGCAACGTGACGGCGCAGGCCGCGCAACAGCGTGGACAGCCCTGTTCCGCCGCCCATGGCGACAACCCGCAGAGCTCCCGTGCCGTCTGTTGATTCCGGCTGGCTGGAATGGAGTGAAGGACCCGAATTGAGAGACGAGGGATTCAAGGAGAGCGCGAAGTCCGAAATGATGATTACGGAACCTCAGGATACAGCAGTTCCGTGAACCTGGGATCGTCCACCATGCTCTGGAAGTCGTTGTCCGAGCGTGCCTGGAGACGATTGCGGGGGTTCATTGCGATGGCTCTTCCGAGATGCTCGAGACACTCTTCGGCGCGTCCGGTAATGGAATCCAGGACCGCAAGGCCGTAGAGAGCGTAATCGGCCTCCGGGTGCCGGGAGAAGAGTTTATGCAACTGTTCACTGGCTTCCTCAAAAAAACCCGCATTCAACTGAGAGATCGCGTAGTCAAATTGCTCCTCTGGCGTGAGGAAGGCCAGTCCGCTGTGCTCAAGCTGCCGCTGACACGTCTGCATGTACATCCGGCAGCGCTCCAACACTTGAGGGGGAGCGGTTGGCAGGAACTTCTCAAAGGCAGCCAGCGCCTT
>JAJXXG010000537.1 GCA_021781255.1 Acidobacteriota bacterium | reverse complement strand
GCTCACAATCCACGGCTCCCCCTCGCGTTCTTCCACGCTGCCATAGCGGGGTTCATCATCGAGCAGAAATCGGCAATATCTCATCAGGGTTTCCTTTCGCAGCGGTCAGGATGCGGGCACTGTCTCCGTGGCTTCGGCGGAGCGCGCACTTTCATGGCCAGAATGATCGATAGCGGTGACTGCGTAGTGATAAGTGTGGCCGGGCTGCACATCGGCATCGTGAAAAGCGGGGCCAACGATTGGCGCAGCCGGCGAGATGCGTTGCCACTCGCCTTGATCGTCGCGCCGATAGACGGCGTAACCGGCGAGATCCGGCTCAGTGTTCGGCCGCCAGCTCAGGTCAATGGAGGCCGCAACGCCGTTCTCGGCAGCGGTGGCCACGGCCACAAGTCCGCGCGGAACTGCTGGCGGAAATACATCCGCAACGTTCACGGTGACCGGCGGAGACAGCGCGCCTGCCAGCTCCAGCGTTTGGCCGTCAGCAGTGAGGCGCGCCACGCGCTGCGCGCGATATTCGTAGGTCTCGCCCAAGTGTGCAGTCTTATCGAGCGCGCGACCCTCGGCCAGGTCAGAGTCAACCAGCAGCCTTTGTTCCACGGCTTCAGGAGCCGGAGCAAGCAGGCCTGGCTTCGAATGCTTTTGGGGAGGCGTCAGCAGCGTGCGAACAAGTCGTACGGGCACGTCCCCGCCCGCGGGCGACCATGCGAGCACCACGCCGCTGCGATGCACCTCCGCATTGAGCCGATCGATAGGCTGCGGCGCTGCGCCGGCTAGAACCATCGCAGAATTCGACAGACCTGCTGAACGGCCGCTGTGATTCTTGAGCTCCACGGAATAGCGCAGCAGGCGAGGCATGCCTTTCGTGAGTCCTGGCGGCAAAGTGTCTGTAATGGTCGCAGAAGCACCGGGTGCAAGGCTTTCGTTCGGTCCAGCGTTAACCCAGGGGCCCGAGCCTTCCGCGCGGCAGATGCGCACATCGACGGGGCCATTCAGCAGAAGATCGTCGGTGTTGCGGACTGGCATGGTCCAGGTGAGCTTTACGCTGTTTCCGGTGCGCACCGCAGCCAGATCAGTCACGCGCTGGGGCAGGTTCAGCGAAGGCGGCTGGGGTGCTCCCGGCGTACCGCAGCCCCCGACGAGTGCGGCCAATCCTGTTGCCAGTGCAGCTGCCGCGGCCATTCCCAATCCTCGCTTTTGTCTTTGCATCGCATTCAGTCTAATCGGAGCAGCCGAAGTTTTGTCGGGATGCCGTATTCTTGCCTACGGAGTGAAGGGGAGGGAACTGCGTGCTGATCTTTGCCGCCATCCTTGCCATTTTTGTGTATGGAATGACTGCTGCGATGCTCGGCACGATTCTGCCGGAGCTTTCTGAGAGGTTTCGTCTGACGCCCGCGCAGAACGGTATCATCGCTTTTGCCCAGGCGATTGGATTGATGCTCGCGTCACTAGGAGTGGGTCCGCTGCTGGACACCGAGGGTGACAAGGTGGGCCTGGTGCTGGGCCTGGCCTGCATTGTCGTCACATTATTTTTGCTGCCGCGCGCTGGCGGCTACCGCTCCATCGTCTTTCTGCTTTTTCTTCTCGGGGCGGGTGGTGGCGTAGTGGTCACCGGAGCCAATGCGCTGGTGAGCGCTGTGAGTGAAACGCATCGCGCCACGGCGCTGAACCTGGTGAATCTCTTCTTCGGACTCGGCGCATTTGCCACGCCATTCATTACGGCAAATCTCTTCAAGAAAAACTGGGTGCGGCTGTGCACCGCGGTAGCGTGGCTGGCCGTGGTCGCTCTGGCAGTGCAGGTCTTCACGCAGATGCCCGCGCCTGCCGGTTCGTCAGGCTTTGCACTGGCGCAGGCCGGGCCGGTGCTTGGCAAGCCGCTGTTGTTACTTCTTGGCTTGCTGCTGTTCCTTTACGTCTCCTGCGAGGTGGGCGTGTGGAACTGGTTGCCGCGTCATCTTATTGCACAGGGCATTCCAGAGTCGCGCGCGCTGAATATTCTTTCGCTCGGCTTCGCACTGGGTCTACTGTTGGGCCGCCTGGGTGCATCGTCCGTTCTGCTCGATGTGCCTGCGGCGCAGGTCACGCTGGCAGCTTCTGTGGCCATCGCCATCACCACATTCGTTATGCTGCGCACAAAAAATCCTGTGATGGCCGCGGCGCTCACATTTCTGGCTGGGCTTGCCATGGCACCCGTCTTTCCCACCACGCTGGCCATCGTGGGCGGAGCATTCCCGCGCATGGGCGGCACGGCCATCGGTCTTGTGATCACGTGTGGATGGGCGGGTCTCGCCATCAGCTCGCGGGTCATCGGCGCAATTGCCGGCGGCGATCCGCTGCGACTGAAGAAGGCTCTTCTGGTGATTCCCGGCATGGCCGTCGTGATGATCGGGCTGAATGTGGCGATTCTTGCAATCCTGCACTGATGCGCGCAGGCTTCTAGAGCCGTCGCAGGCGGGCGCATGCCTCGTCCAGATCTTCATCCTTCTTCGCGAAGCAAAAGCGCAGGAGGTTTTCTCCGCCGCCCGGTCGGAAAAATGCCGAGCCCGCGACAGAGGCCACGCCGGTGGCTGCGAGCAAATGGCGAGCTTTTTCCGCGGCGGTGCTGCCGGGCAGATGGCCCGTATCCGCCAGCACATAATATGCGCCGGGCGGCACGCTGGGCTCCATCCCCGCATCGCGCAGCGCGGCCACCATGCGCTCGCGCTTTGACTGGTGGTCTGTGGCGAGCTTTGCATAGAACTCAGGCCCAAGCTGCTCCAAACCCGCCGCTGCGCCGTGCTGCAACGCCGACGGAGCACAGACATAAGTCAGATCGTGGAAATAGGCCATCGCGCCCATCCACTTTGCATCGGCGGTCACATAGCCCAGCCGCCAGCCGGTCACGCTGAAGGTCTTTGAGAAGCCGGAGATGACCACCGTGCGCTCGCGCATGCCTTCGAGCGTGGCAGGAGAGATGTGCTCCGCGCCGTCGTAGACGAAGTACTCATAAATCTCATCGGTGATGAGGAAGAGGTCATGCTCGCGGGCAAAATCGGCGACTACTTCCAGTTCGGCGCGCTTGAAGATTTTCCCGCTCGGGTTCGCCGGTGTATTCAGCAGGATGGCGCGGGTATGCGGGGTGATGGCGTCACGCAGGGCGTCGGAGTCCAATGCCCAGTCCGGCGCGGCCAGAGGCACAATCACCGGCTTGACCCGCATGGATTTGAGCGTGCTGACGTGGTAGCCGTAGAAGGGTTCGAAGAGGATTACTTCGTCCTGCGGATTCAGTAAAGCCATGGCTGCCGCGTGCAGGCCTGCGGTGGCTCCACAGGCTACCAGAACCTCAGTCTCGGGGTCATACTCGAGACCATAGTCGCGTTGCTGCTTGTCTGCGATGGCGCGGCGCAGGCGCGTAATGCCGTCCAGGCGCGTGTAAATGTTGTGCCCGGCCTTGATCGCCGCGATAGCCTCAGCCTCCACAGGCGCGGGCACCGGCGTGTCACAGACACCCTGCGCCAGGTTAATGCCACCGATGCGGTCGCACTCGGTTGTCATGGCGCGAATCTCAGACTGCATGGCGCCGGGGGCCAGCTCACTGAGCGCGAGGCGGGAACGTGTGTGGGGATGAGTGATGACAGCTTTGCTCACGAGGGCATTCCTTCATGAGCCATCTTACATTCTTACGGAAAGAGCAATGTTCAAAACCTTCACTGCCAAGAAGATTGCAGCGAAATTCGGCAGAATTTTCGGTCACGAACTGGAAGAGCTTTCGCATATACTCACGGTCTGCACAGAAGTGATGTTGGAAGGCGTCGGGAATGACCACTCAGTGCCGGGGGAGCAATGAAAGAGACTGCGAAGAAGAGGGCGAGTAAGCCGCGACGACCAGCCATGGCGGCCGGGAACGGCAAAGATGATCTGACGGTAAAAGCTTATCTGGCTCGCGTGCCCGAACCTGCGCGAAGCACTCTGCTGCAGGTGCGCGAAGTCATTCGCTCCGCCGCGCCGGCTGAAGCCGAGGAGTGCATCAGCTACCGTATGCCCGCCTTTCGCTACAAGGGTGCCCTGGTGGCATACGCAGCCTTCAAGGATCATTGCAGCTTTTTCCCCATGCAGTCTTCACTGATTGACCAGATGCGGGAAGAGTTGGCCGAATACCGAACGGCGAAAGGAACGTTGCAGTTTCCGCTGGATAAGCCGCTGCCTGACCGGTTGGTGCGCAAGATGGTGCGGTTGCGCGTGGCCGAAAATGAGCGCAGGGCAAGATCTGAAAAATGAGACGCGGAAACCGCTCAGTTCAAAATTGTGTCTAAGCGAAAACGTTGAAGGACTCCCCAATGCGCGCGGTCAGTTCGGCCTGTGGCTCTTCCAGCGAGGGGTGCGGTTCAAGAACGATGGCTGGCGAGGAGGAGAGGGCACGCAGCGAGGCCACGGCGGCAACCCAGTCAATTGTGCCCTGGCCCGGCCACAGATGCTCGTCCTTTATGCCGTGATTGTCATGCACATGGACCGACGTGATGCGCTCGCCCAGCGTGGCAATGGCCTCTGGAATGCCCACAGTCATATGGGCGTGGCCAAGGTCCAGACAAACGCCCACGTTGTTCAGGTGGCCTTCTTCGAGAATGGTGACCAGATGCTCGGGCGTGGTGGGCTCATTCAGCAGGTTCTCCACCATCAGTCGCACACCAAGCGGCCGAGCGAAGGCTCCCAGATGTTCAAGCGCTGTTTCGGCATACTCCATTGTGCGCAGGGACCATGCGTCCTCGCGTTCGCCCATGTGCAACACCAGGTGGCGAAAGGGAATGTGCTCCGCGGCTTCCAGTGCACGCTTGATCTCGTCCATGGCATCGATGCGGCGGGATTTTTCCGGGTGCAGAACGTTGACGGGCGGAGCGCCGGCACGGCCCATTTCACGGTCAGGAAACGTGGGTGCATGCAGGGCGAACGGTTCCAGTGGATTGGCGGCGAACCAGGCTGCCATCTCAGCCACGTGCTCGCGATTCGTGTAGTCAAAGTGATGGCGGGCGGCAAAGATCTCCACGGCTTGCGCTCCGGTCCTCCCGGTGAGTTCCAGCAGTCCGGGATGGAGGCGCTGCTTGAGCAATAGGTGCGTCGACAGGACTCTAAGCATGCCCAAGGGTACGTCCGCCCTCCGCTGCCCTGAGGCAGCAGTCATTTCACCTCCTATTGTCGCATTTTCCAACAGCTTAGGGCGGTTTCGATGTTATGGAACCAGATGCGCAAAGCAGAAGGGCCCCCGTAATCCGAGAGCCCTGGCAAGTTTGGAGTCTTGCGCTCTTTACACAACGCCGGCGATATAGTGGACCCGTTCGGAGCTCTCCCGTTCCGGGAAAATCTTGCTTTCAGCCAGCAAAACGGGAGACAGGGTCATCACCGGGCAGCGTGCATAAGCCAGTACCTTGTAGATCGGCCCAGCATGTGTGAGTGCGGCAAATCGCGATGCGCCGTGCGCCCCCATCACAATCAGATTCGCTTCTTCCACGCGACCTTGATAAAGAAGCTCTTCAATTGGGTCACCCTCCATCACACGCACGCAAACATCCAGCTTTTCGCGCAGCCGGGGCGGAACCATCTCCATCAAGCTGGACTCCACCTGAGCGAGTGTACGGCCAGCCAGTACCTCGGACGCATCCTGCGGCGGAATGATCTGCTGCAGGATGAGGCGCGCACCATGGCGTGCAGCCACTTCTGCGGCAAGTCTCACGACCGCTGGATTGGTGGGATGCTCGCTGAGCGGGCAAAGGATAGTTCGCGTAGCCAGGTTGCGAAAAGTGCGTTCCTCAAGAAAGGGGCCGACAATCGTGACGGGAAATTGAGCCTTGCGCAGAACGGCCTCTGCAGTGGAGCCCACCAGGAGCTTTCCCACAGGACCGGGTGTGTGCACGCCCATCACCACGCGGTCTACCTTGTGCTCATGGGCATAGTGCAAAATTGCTTCCGCAACGCTTCCGGCTCGCACCACCACGCGGCAGTTCACGCCTAGATCGCGCGCGCGGCGGACCAGGGGGTCGAGTTCCTTCTTCACGGCGCGGGCAGAAGCAAAATCCGGCGACCGCGGTGCCAGATCGCTATCGCCAGCGGCGCACTCACCCCTGCAAACGTGAAATATGATCAGGTCGGCTCTACCCTCCACGGCTTGCGCAAGTGCGAGTGAGAAAGTCATTTCGTTGGTAGGGAGCTCAGTGGCAAACAGGATGGTGGTAGGTTTGCTCCATCCACGTCTGACGGTCATCATGGCAACCTCCTTTGCCGGTGGCAGGTTGGGGTTGCAGCAGGCGGCGTTCGCAGGAGCAGCAGCCCGCTAGAGATTCCGCATCGCGGCGCACCTCGGGTGTGCTTCCGGCGCAGAGCTGATGTTGCGCAGCCAGTTCAAGCGCGATCTTCGGCGTCTCTCCCGGCTCTCTATCGGTCCGTTGCGGAACAGTCTCCCAGTCTTATCGACGGAAGCCTGAAAGAAATGTCGCACAGGTTTGATGGGTATTCAATGAATATTGAGTGATAGCCGTCACGCTTTGTTGTGATTGTGCCAAAGCAGCATCAAAACTGGTGCAGCAGGTTGCAAAGGGCCCTATGGAAAGCCTGTCAGTATCCTGCGGCTTTACCCAGATGTCCACGATGGTCCTGGCCGCCTTCCAGCTCTCCTGTTTTGGGATCCACCGCGATGCATTCGCCGTCTGACCAATGGCGTTGTGAGAGCACCAGGTTGTATCCCATGGAGCGCAGCCCGGCAATGGCCCCCTTTGAAAAGCCCGGCTCGAGATAAAGCTTATCCGGCAGGTACTGGTGATGAAAGCGCGGAGC
>JAJXXG010000620.1 GCA_021781255.1 Acidobacteriota bacterium | reverse complement strand
AGTTAAGCTGGTACATAAGTGATGGCATCTTCCCGAACGACCGTAGCCCCTCCATCAGACCGTGTACGTCTCATCGTGGCATCCTCCGTGATGCTCACGTTTATCTCCTTCTGGCGCGCGGCCGCCATTGTCCTCAACGATCTTGGATCGTCTGCGTTTTACGCGGGTGGCATTGCCGAGCAGGCCGTGGGCGCGGCAGCGCCGTGGTTCATTCTCGGCATCATGCTCTTCAGCTTCGCCGTGCGCGCGGTCTATGTGGAGAGCTGTTCCATGTTCACCCGCGGCGGCGTCTACCGCGTGGTGAAAGAAGCACTGGGCGGCACCTTCGCCAAGCTCAGCGTCTCGGCCCTCATGTTCGACTACATTCTCACGGGGCCGATCTCGGGTGTATCGGCGGGGCAGTACATCACCGGCCTCATGAATGAGCTGATGACCGTGGCGGCCAACAGCCACTGGTTACCTCCGGCACTGATGGATGTCCACGGTAATCCCTTCCAGTTCGACATGAACTCCACGTCTGCGGTGTTTGCCGCGCTGGTCACGATCTATTACTGGTGGCAAAACATCAAGGGCATTGAGGAGTCCAGCGACAAGGCTCTGCGCGTCATGCAGATCACCACGGTCATGGTGGTAATCCTCTTCGCCTGGGGCACCTACTCCGTGTTTGTGCGCGGCGTGCATCTCCCGCCTGCGCCGGTGCCGGCCAACCTCAAGTTCAGCTCCGATGCGCTCGGGTTCCTGAAAGGCTCCGGATTGCCTATCTTCGGCATGTTCGGCATCCTCATGGCCTTCGGCCACTCCATCCTCGCCATGAGCGGTGAGGAGAGCCTGGCCCAGGTCAACCGCGAAATTCAGCACCCCAAGCTCAAGAATCTGAAACGCGCGGCAATCGTCATCGCCATCTACAGCCTGGTGTTCACCGGAGGCGCCACGCTGCTGGCCTCCATGCTGATCCCCACCTACGAACGCACCCACATCTATCAGGACAACCTGATTGCGGGCCTTGCGATGTATATGGTGGGTCCGGCCTTCTGGCGAATCGCGTTTCGCATCTTCGTAGTGGTGGTTGGCTTCCTCATTCTTTCCGGAGCCATCAACACATCCATGATCGGCTCCACGGGCGTACTGATGCGCGTAGCCGAAGACGGCGTTCTCACGGACTGGTTCCGCAAGCCGCATCCGCGGTACGGCACCAGCTATCGCATTGTCAACCTTGTCTTTGGCCTGCAGATGTTCACGATCATCGTGACCAGAGGCAATGTGATTACCCTCGGCGAGGCATATGCCTTTGGCGTGATCTGGTCCTTTACCTTCAACAGCCTTGCCATGCTCGTGCTGCGCTGGAAGTATCATGGCGATCGCGGCTGGAAGGTTCCGCCGAACATCGTGATCGGTAAGATTGAGATACCCCTTGGACTCATCTCAGTCTTTCTCGTGCTGCTTTCCACCGCAGTCGTCAATCTGTTTACCAAGTCGATTGCCACCGTCAGCGGTGTCATCTTTGCCGCAGCTTTCTTTGTGATCTTCACCATCTCGGAACGGCAGAACCTGCGCAAGCATGCCCTGACCGCGCGGCAGATGAAGGACCACTTCCAGCTTGAGCACCAGGACTCCATCAGCCGTGAGTCCGTCGCGATTCGCCCCGGCGCCGTGATGGTGACCATGCACGACGCCAACAACCCCATCGCATTGAAGTGGGTTTTATCGCGCACCAAGACAGAGGACCGTGACGTCGTGGTGCTGAGCGTGCGCATGATGGGCGTGGGCGGACCGGAATATCTCAGCGCCGAAGAACAGAGTTTTAGTGAGCACGAGCAGATGCTCTTTACCAAGGCTGTCTCCGTGGCTGAGAGCTTCGGCAAAAAGGTCTCGCTGCTCGTGGTGCCGGCAGGAGATATCTTTGCCGCGTTGGCGCAGGGAGCAAACTCGCTTGAAGTCGAGTCCGTCGTCTCCGGCCTTTCCAGTTCGCTCACCGCGGAAGATCAGGCCTACCACCTTGGCCAGGCATGGGAAGCACTGCCGGAACCCAAGCGTCAGTTCAATTTTTATGTGGTCGGCCCTTCTGGCGAAACCAAGGTCTTTTACATCGGGCCGCATGCCCCTACGCTCAGTCCAGACGACGTGCAGCTTGTGCATCGCCTGTGGCTGAACATGCGCCGCGATCCCTCGGTACAGGATCTGCACCACAGCGACATCATCACCTACGCTCTTACCCGGCTGGCCGGCCAGTATGCCCGCGAAAAGGCGGACGTGCTGCGCGATCTGCGGAACTATCGAACCGCGGAGTCTCCCACGTTGCGGATTGGTGGGCAGGAACTTACCGTTCCATCGCCTCCGGTGACTTCTCCCGAGCAGTCACAAACCCAGGCCAAGCAGCAGCGCTGAAGTAGATCCCCGAGTGTCCTATCCCAAATCCATCCACTTGCTTTGATCCGAACAACGCAAATGGATGGATTTTTTGTTTGTAAAAGAGTCTATAGTTCAGTATTGTTCTTTAAGACTGAGTGGCGACCCACGGCCCGCATGCTACGAAAGACCCTGGGGACTTATCCACTCATAATCGAGTAAGAACGAGTAAGAGGAGGAACCGTGGGAGTTACAGAGATTCTGGCTCAAATTGATCGTGAGATTGCCCAGTTGCAGCAGGCACGTGCGCTTTTGAGCGGAAGTGCACAGCCGGCCAGGAGATACGCATCGGCAGCCTCCCCCGCAGGCAAGAAGGCCGCGAAGAAGAAGAGAAATCTTACGCCCGAAGGACGGAAAAGAATTGCAGAGGCGGTAAAGCGCCGCTGGGCGGAGCAAAAGAAGGCGGCAGCATCCAAGTAAATCCCCGGCAAACGTAAAGGCCAGCTTGTTAGCTGGCCTTTACCATTTCCCGCGAACTTTGCGGACGGCACATCCTAGAGGGTGTCTCCCGGATTCCAGCGCGCAACGGTTACGCCCGGCTCCACCAGAGACGCCAGAGCATCCGGTGTTCCGTTCAGCACGGGGAAGGTGCCAAAGTGCAGGGGAAGAACCGCCGACGGCGCAATCAGCCGGGTTGCCAGCGCCGCTTCGCGCGGTCCCATCGTGTAGTGCCCGCCAATCGGCAGCAGGGCAACCTCCGGGTGATAAAGCTCGCCAATGATCTTCATATCCCCAAACACATTGGTGTCGCCCGCCGCATAGATTACAGGCCCATCGGCAACGGCCAGCACAAAGCCCGTTGCAACGCCCACATAGTGCGTGCCATTTTCATCCTGGGCAGCGGCAGAGTGCTTTGCTTCCACCATGGTGGCTGCCACATCGTCCAGTTGCACCGTGCCGCCAAGATTCATGCCCACGGTATCGGTTACGCCCTTGCCGGCAATGTAAGCCGCAAGTTCATAAATAGCCACCACCCTGGAGCCATGTTTCCGGGCAACAGGCACGGCGTCCGCAATGTGGTCCCCATGGCCATGGGTAAGAAGCATGTAATGAATCCGCGACGGAAGCACAAAGTCTTTGGGATACTTTGGATTCTGCTCGATAAACGGGTCAATCAGGATGTTGGTGCCCTTGGCCGTCTGGATCAGCACGGTTGCATGACCAAGCCAGGTGATGCGAGTTCCTTTCAACACATTCATTGTTCTCTCCGCAATACGATCCTTATCCGCGCCTGATTCCGGTCATAACCGGAACTTACCGGGTGATGATGACTTCCGAGACTCTGTCCTTGGCAAGAAACTGGCGAAAGCCGGACCACTTTGTAAACAAGCGCTCGATACTTCGATTGGTAAACACTCGCTGAACGGGATACGGATGCGAAATCTGCATCTCCACGCTATCTCCGTCGGACAGGTGGAAACGGCAGTAGGCGGTCTCCTCGCCTTCCATGCGCGTGTGGAAGAACGCCAGCACCTGTCCGCCGGGATTCATGGCAGAGTAGAGCCGCTCGACCACCGGCACCACAAAGGCCTCCGGCAGATAGTCCAGCGTCGTCCAAAGCAGGACAACATCAAACGTGCGCCCCGAGAACTCCAGGCATTGATTCAGAAATCCATCCACGTTCAGGATGGGCTTGTCATCCTCATCCACGCCGATTTTCCAGTCGGTGCTGCAGGCATCCTCCACCAGATCGGCCAGGAAGATGCTGTGCCCCAGGCTGGTCAGGTAGTTGATGTTCCCCGGCGAGGTCAGGCCCGTATCGATAACGCGTAGACCAGGCTCGGTCTGCAGCCGCTTGCGCAGCGCAGCCCACCCTCCGGAATGCCGAAACAGCCGTTGTCCCTTCCCACTTTGCGTGGGACTGGACGCTGAGCTGCCCTCGGGCTTTTTCTCAAACATGCGGCGAAGCAATCTGAACACCCCCTCGCGCCAAGGCAAAAGGCATTGCAACCATACAGGGCGTGGACTCAATGTAACGCCGAATTAATCAAAGCGGTAAAAATCGTGATGCCGGCTGCCAGCAGGGCCCGGTGGGAGGTTGTCTAGTTTGTTGTTCTCCCGTGCAGCCAGCCGGATGCTGATTAAGCCGTGCTTCCAGTGCTCGTGTCAGGTGCACTTTCAGGGCTCTTGGCAGCCTGGGTCAAATCCACCTTACCGCGGAAGACTGCATTGTCCTCCACCGCAAGCCGCAATGCACGGACATCTCCCTCCACGTGGCTTCCGGCCCGGAGTTCCACCCGGCCAGACGCGACGATATTGCCTTTGACGTGGCCAAGAATCAGCACGTCTTTGGCCGAGAGATCGGCGGCAACGCTGGCGTTGGGCCCAATGGTCAACCGGCTCTCTGACAGGCTGACGGTACCCTCGACTCGCCCGTCGATGACCAGATCTTCGTTTCCTCGCACTTCTCCGCGAATCACAATTGTTTTTCCAACCCGGGCAAGACCGTTCTCCGTTGCCATGTGCGTTCCCTTTCCAGGTATCAAATTGACCTCATTCCAGAACCCGCAGGGCGATGCACAATGCTACTGCCGCCGGGAATTTGACGGCGCATCGCCTTGATTCCCGGTATCGGGGACTGCCGGAAACAAAAAGAGGCACTGCCCGAACTATACGCAACCAGGGGGCATCCCTTCAATTCGCGCAACCACGCTCATAAAAGGGCGTCTAAGAGCTAGCATCAAAGGAGAGGTCCTGATTTCGGCAGAACGAATGGCATCCAGTCCCTTGATTGCGCGTAGCCTTGCATTCCTCCTGCTCCTCGCGCCCGCCCCGCTGCTGCCTCGCGCACAGGCGTCAGACGCTCCGGCGGATGGACTGGTGCAGCGAGCGCTCGCGGCGGAGTTGCGCAGCGCGCGCGATCCGCAACACCCCATGCGCTATCGCCTCCGAAAGGCCAGTCCGCGCTTCAGTTCGACCAAGGAGATTATCGAGACCAAAGACGGCGCTGTGGCCCGGCTTGTGGCCATCAATGACCAGGCGCTGAGCCCAGTGGACGAACAGAAGGAGCAGGCGCGGCTCGACGGACTACTGCAGGACCCCAGCCGCCAGCGGCACCGCAAACAGGTGGAGGATGCCGATGCCAACCGCGCCATGAAAGTGCTGCGCATGTTGCCGCAGGCCTTCACGTACACCTACGCGGGAGCGGAAACCGGCCCGGGCGGCAAACTGCAAAAGTACACGTTCCGCCCCAATCCCAACTTCGACCCGCCGGATTTGGAGACGCAGGTGCTGACGGCCATGCAGGGCGCCATTTGGATCGACCCTGTCCAGGCGCGCGTGGCCCGGCTGGAGGGTCACCTGATCCGCGATGTGGACTTCGGCTGGGGCATCCTCGGGCGACTCTACCGGGGCGGATGGATTGTGATTGAGCAGGAGGATGTGGGCAACCACCAGTGGAGAACCGTGCGGTTCCAGATGGTGATGAGCGGACGTGTGCTGTTCAAGCCAAGGGTCTTCGATACCGTGCAGGAGCAGACCCAGTTCAGCCCTATGCCGGTCGGGTTGGACTACGTTCAGGCCATCCGGATGCTGCGCGCCGGGCCGGAAAACGCCAGGGTGACTCGACGATAGGCCGCGCTTCGCGTTACCGCAAAAGCAAACCGGCTCTCCCCGCGCGGGAAGAGCCGGCTGTGCAATCGCACTCGATTACTTGATCTTGGCGAAGATCACGACCAGCGTGAAGAGGGTCAGTGACTCGATGAAGGCCAGGCCCAGAACCAGCAGAAGCTGAATGCCAGCGCGCGTTCCGGGGTTGCGGGCCAACGCTTCCGTTGCCGAACCCACGGCCTTGCCCTGGCCGATGCCGCACATACCGGCGGCCAGACCCATGCCGATACCCGCACCGATGGGAGCGAAGTTGATGACGGCCGAGCCACCGTCTGCAAAGGCCGGAATGGCGAAGCAGAGCGCCGCCAGGGCCAGGAACATGTACTGAAGTTTCTGCATAGTTCTCCAGCTTCCCTCAAAATTGACCGCCAGGGGGTGGTTGAGGCTCACCGTGCTGGCCCCCTCACACTCGCGATCCTACCGTGTACCCGGAGCAGAAGCGTTCTCCGGCGGAATCCTTTTTCTCCCGCGCTTGCGGGCATCGAATACGGCTGCGTTCTAGTGGTCGTGCGCAGTCGCCTGAGAAAGATAAATCATGGCCAGTAGCATGAACACGTACGCCTGAATGATGGAAACCGCAAAGTGCAGAAAGAGCGGCAGCACTGGAATCGCCAGCGGAACCATCGAAAAGGCCACCAGCGTAAGCAGATCGCTGGCCAGCATGTTGGCATAAAGACGGATTGTCAGGGACATGACGCGCGCAAAGTGCGAGATGATCTCAATCGGGAACAGCAGCGGCGCCAACCACCACAACGGGCCGGCAAAGTGCTTGAGGTAACCGATG
>JAJXXG010001069.1 GCA_021781255.1 Acidobacteriota bacterium | reverse complement strand
AACAACCTCGGCGAGACGATAGGCTACCGAAGCCGCAGCCTCGTTCCCATCCATAATGACCATTTTCTGCTCACTCATTCGCTTTGCCTCATAGCGCGGCTGCAGGAGAAAAAACCGCTATGAGGAGTCTCATCCTTGAGTGAGAGAGCCGCTGTGATGCGAGACACAGGCGGGTGCGCAAATGTCACAATGCGGCACGGTTCCCGCATGATGAGTCAGCGCCCGCCCAGTGCTATCAATGCGTTTGCGACGCAGCCGCAAGCTTCTGCAGCAGCGGCTGAACCTCAGGGTTCGCCATGAAGTTCCGCCAGACGAGCCCTGTGCGATGATTCTCAATCATCACCGTCATCGGCGCCTGGTTCAGCCCCATCGTGATGCCCGAATACCAGTTGCGCTGCAGGTTGAAGGCATCGCGAAAACCATAGATGTCCCACACCTGCGCGCCCAGGTCGCGATAGAAATGGCGCAACGCAGCCATCGACTGCTCTGGCGTGTAAACCATGGCGCTGACGGCTCCCGTAGGCGCAATCGTGCCGTCATCCAGGCCCTTCGTCGGCTCGTAGGGCACGTAGCCCTCCGGACCATCCACTGCCGTCAGTCCCCAGGTATCCGCCCCGTAGCCCCTCCACTTGCCGGGATTCTGGATGCAATACGCCTGATTGATCTGCGCCAGATGCTGGTTCTGCTCAAAGTAATTCGTGAAGCGGTCGTTCAACTTGTGCGGATCAAAGCCCATGAACGAGTAGTCGGTGAAGAACAGCGGCCCGCCGGTCCCGCCGCCCACATCCAGCTTGATGCCGTAATAGCTCTTCCCATTGGCGTACTTGTTTCCGATGCCCTCGCCAACCCACCCGCTGTAGTAGTCGCTCGCGGGAATGCCATGCGTCGGCGAAGCAATGGCTTCAAGATAGGTGGCCATCACTTCATTCCATCCCGTCAGCCGATTGGCAATGTGGAACGAGTACTCCGGTGACCAATGCCAATAGAGCGCATCCCGCGTCGGCATGCCGCGAAACCAGTTCCACTCCACGCCTTCCCACAGCTTCGTGATGCGCTCATATAGTTCTCGCCCTTGCGGCCCGTCGTTCTTGAAATATTGCCGCGCCGTCAGCAGCCCTTCCATCAGGAACGACGTTTCCACCAGGTCGGCACCATTGTCATACTGGTCGAAGACAGGTAGCCTGCGGCCCGTACTGCCGCTCAGAAAGTGCGGCCACGCTCCGTGGTAGCGATCTGCCGTCTCCAGAAAGCCGGTAATCCTCAGCAGCCGTTCCACGGCCTCCTGGTGCGTCACAAAGCCGCGGTCCGCGCCCACCACCATGGCCATCACGCCAAAGCCGCTCGCACCCAGCGCGATGATGTCGTCATTCCCGGGCGTGTTTTCGCGGGTCATGCCGGAGTGTGGCTCAGCCGCCTCCCAGTAATAGCGAAAGCCCGCCTCCTCGACCATCGTCAGCAGCTCGTCATCCGTCATGGGATGCGTCGAGGCGCTTGCCTCCGCGGATGGCTGCGACTCAACAAGCGCAGAGGTGCGCGCTGTGACGCGATAGGAAGCCTTCATGTGTGGGTTGCCCGTGTAATCGCAAAAGCGGTTCACGCCCGGCCGTTGCACGCCAATCGGCTCAAAGGCCGCGCCGTTGATCGACCGATAGATGACATACTGCGCAAAGCCTGCGTCCTCAACCGGCTTCCATTTAATGTCAATGTGCCGTTCATATCCTTTCGCCTGCACCTCCTGCGGCGTAGGCGGAGCAGCCGGCCGCGCGGCGGGCTCGTTCTCGATGCGGATATCGTCAAGCAGCAATGCGTGCTGCGTAGAGTCCGCCTCACCCTGTACGAACACAAGCGTGTTCAACCGGCGCGGCGAAAACGCATGCACTGAAGCAGAACGAAACGCAGCCAGCGGAATGCGCACGCGCGTCCATTTTCCGGGCGCTAGATCCCGAGCGAATCCTCCCATATCCAGTGGTTCGGTAAAATTGCGGTCCGTGTCGCGCAGCGCGAGTTTGGGCAGCGCCTTCGCCTGCATCCCTTGCGGCGCGCAGACCCAGATCCACAGATCGGAACCCGGAAAATTCACCGTCCGGTTGCGCCACTCATACAGGCGCACTTCCACTGACCATCCCCCGGTCGGCATCGAATCCCATTGCAACTTCAGTGCGTTCGGCGCGCTCACAAACGTGGAGGTTTCGATGGGCAATTTGCCATCCATCAGCCGCAGCGTGCTGGGAGCGCTCGCGCGTCCGCTGCTGTAGAAATAGTTGTCCGGTGAAAGGCTGTTCTCAAAAAACACCTGCTGCGAATAGTTTTGATCCGCCCAAGCGCACGTCCTGCCCACAGCCCATCCCATCACCAGCAGCACGAGGACAACGAGTTGTATTTTCTCAATCTTGTTGCTGTGCAAGCGCCCTGCCTCCGTGGCACATTCTGCGGGATGCGCCTTGTGCGGAAAAGACGAAGACAAGCAGCTTCGATCTTGCGACTCTCACAACTGCGCAGTTTTTCCCGAATAAACCAGAGCGTTAGCCGCAGACCATCGTACGACTTGCGCAACCGTTTGCGCAAGGGGGGTTTATGCACACCCTGACTGAACAAACGCCTCCCTTCAATTCCTCAAAACAGACAGACGGGGTCTCTTCGCATCTATGCAGGTGACGCCCGCCGGCTCGAAATCCCCACGGCCTTTTGCCGATCTAAACCTTGGCAAGCGCCGGCTTCTCTTCGCGGATACTGAACCGCTTTTCGAGAACCGCCATCTTCTCCGCGATGCCCGTGTACTCAAGCTCGAACATGGGCAGCATCGCAGTGCCAACAAATCCCTGCCGCCGGATCTCCATGGCCTTTTCCGCCACCCGATTCCGCACCGTATCCCAGAAAGGATGATCGAAATTATCCATCGGCTCCGTCAGCCTGCCATTGTGGACGCAGAATCCGGCACAGCTCACAATCGGCGGCCCATCAAAGTAGCTGATGCCCGTACTCAACCGCACCGGCATCAGCGGAACCTGGTGCGAACCGCGCATGCCTCCGCCAACAAAGTGGCCAATCGCATACGGCGCAAGAATTTCGCCCGTGGCCGGGAAGTTCATCTGCACGCGCACCAGCATCACAGGATCGTCTTTGCCCGTGTATTTCCCGGCAATGTTGTGCAGCCGCGACGTGGCCACTGCCACAGCCTGCTCGCCCGTGGCGCGCGACCACACCGACTCCACCACGAAGCGCTCCGGATCACGCAGCAGCGCCGCGACGTCGTAGATCTCCTCCGGTGTATTCAGTTCGATCACACGGTCGCCGGCGGTGTTGTTCACGTCCATGATGACGAACTTGTATCCGCGGGAAATATTGGGAGACAGGATCAGCCCCGGCGTGTTCATCACATCCGCGAAAGCCAGGTAGAGCGGCAGGTTGTATGCACCTGGATCGGTCTTGTCGGCTGCGAAAAAGAGGAACGGCTCGCTCGTGCGCTCATCGATTTCCATCTCTGCAACCGCCGGACCCATGCCCTTCACATTGCCTGAGAAGGAGTCCTTCAGCAGATCCTGGCCCGCTCCGTACAGGCCTTCCTGCCGCGCGGCGTCCGTGCCCGCGCGAAACGCATCCCAGGCCAGCTTATGCACCTGCTCATCGTTCGGCCCGTGCGTGTGCGTCATCAGAATCGCAATGTCGTCTCCGGTGTAGCTGATGTAGTGGTCAAGGAGTAACCCGGGCGCACGCTTCCCGATGTAATCCTTCACGGTCTGCAAAAGTTGCTGCGATGGAGCGACGTGTCCGCCGATGGAGCCGATATCTGCCTTGATAACGCTTAAGGTCATTTTCATGGCTCACCCCCGGCCATGATTATCCCCCCATTTCATTCCACACGGGGTGACTCTAATCACGCCCGTCCGCTTCTTTCAGGCCCTTCCATGAAGGCAAATTCATCTTCATCCACTCGCGCTCTGCTCGCAGTCTCTGCGACGAACTCTTCACCTCGTGCCGCCTCAATTTTCCCCAAGCCAGGTGATTTAGGTCACATCCTTCCATTTCGGCCCTTGGTACAACATGAAGGACGTTCCGACGAGCCATGCACGCGCTCCCCGAACGCCAGGAGATCAACCGGCGGGCACAATGCCAACCGCCGCTCCGGTCCCGGGAGGTCACGGCATGGGTGTGGATGAAGATGTTTTGCCAGAGAGCGTTTGCGACTCAGACCAAAATGGTCGTATACTTAAATCCGACTATTCTGGTCGTAGTTATCGGGTGCTGCCCTTCAGGAGACCCGAGGGAGTCCGACGGTTGAGCGTGCTGAGCGAGCTTAAGATTGGCGAGAGCGGGGTGCTCGTAGCCCTGGACCTGCCTGAATCCGTGCAGAATCATCTGATGCACATGGGCTTCGTGCCTGATGCGCAGGTCACCGCGCTGCGCCACGCTCCCGCCGGTGATCCCACTGTGTATGGCATCGACGGCATGGAAATCGCTCTCCGCATTGAGACCGCAAAGGCCATCCGCGTGCGCAGCCTGGAGCCTCAGGACGCCTCCGAAGCGAAAGACGAGTCCGCCACCGAGCTGGCAGAGGCGGCACGATGAGCTCCTGCTGCACACCCACCGCCTTTGAGCCGCCCGTCGCCCCTCCGCCGGAAGGCGCCCTGCGAACCGTCGTTCTCATCGGCCCGCCAAACTCCGGCAAGTCAACTCTTTTCAACCGCTTGACCGGCCTGCGCCAGAAGGTCGCCAACTATCCCGGCGTCACCGTCGAGCAGCGCATGGGCCTCATGGCCGGCGTCGGCCGAGACGACCTCACCCTCATCGACCTGCCCGGCGTTTACTCGCTCTCGCCGTATTCTGAGGATGCGCGCGTCTCCATCGACGTCCTCCAGGGCAAGATGCCCGGCACGCCCAGGCCCGACGCCGTCCTGCTCGTCCTCGATTCCCTGCACCTCACGCGCCAGTTGATGCTGGCTGCGCCCGTCCTTGCCCTGGGCCTGCCCACGCTCGTCCTGCTCAACATGAGCGACCTCATGGAGTCCCGCGGCGGCCAGGTCGACGCGCTCAAGCTGGCCCGCGAACTGGGCGCGCCCGTGGCTCAGATCAGCGCCGTACACGGCACAGGCCTTGAGGCCGTTTCGCTCTTCCTCAACCAGCACACCGAGCACAAAACCGCGCAGCCGCTCACGCTGCCCGTGCTCGGCAATGCCGCCAGCACCCACACCTGGGCCGCGCAGGTCAGCCGACGCACCGGATACCACGCTCCGCTCTCCGCTGAAAACAGCCGCAAAATCGACAACATCCTCCTCCACCGCATCTGGGGACCGCTCCTCTTCCTCATGGTCGTCATCGGCGTGTTTGAGGTGGTCTTCTCCATCGGCCAGCCGCTCTCTGACGGTCTGGGCGAAATTCTTGCCCAGATCGGCCAACTTGCGCGCCCGCTGCTGCCCGCCGGCTGGCTCCAATCGCTGCTGCTCGACGGCGCGTGGAAGGGCATCTCGTCCGTACTCGTCTTCCTCCCCCAGATTCTCCTCCTGTTTCTCTTCATCGGAATTCTTGAGGACTCAGGCTATCTGGCCCGCGCCGCGCTCATCGCAGACCGCGTCATGCGCACCATCGGACTCAACGGCAAGGCGTTCATCCCGCTGCTCTCGGCCTATGCCTGCGCCGTCCCGGCCATCATGGCCACGCGCACCATTGAGAACAAGCGTGACCGCCTCGCCACCATTCTCGTCACGCCCTTCATGACCTGCTCGGCGCGCCTGCCCGTGTACATGCTGCTGATCGCCGCCTTCATTCCCCACACCGTCTACCTGCACGGCTTTCTGGATATGCGCACGCTCGTGATGCTCGGCCTTTACCTCGCGGGCTTCGTAGCCGCCATGACCACCGCCTGGCTGCTCAAAAGCTCCATCCTCAAGTCCAGCGAGACGCCCTTCATCCTCGAACTGCCGCAGTACCGCATGCCCACCGTGCGTTCGCTGGCTATCCGCCTCGTGGACCGCGCGCGCGTCTTCCTCCGCCAGGCAGGCACCATCATTCTTATGGTCACGCTGGCCTTGTGGGTACTCGCGCACATCCCGCCGGTTCCTCTCGCGGGCGGCTCCTACGCTGCGCCCAAACTGGCTGACAGCATGATCGGCCGCCTCGGCCACTTCATCGAACCGGCCATCGCGCCCCTCGGCTTCAACTGGGAAATCGGCATCGGCCTGCTTTCCAGCGTACTGGCGCGCGAAGTCATGGTCAGCACCATGGGCACGCTCTACGGCGCCGACCCCAGCACCCAAGCCCTGAATCTGCAAACCGCCCTGCACCACAACATGACGCTCGGCGGCGCGCTGGCGCTGATGATCTTCTTCGCCTTCGCCATGCAGTGCACCTCCACCATGGCCGTCGTCAAGCGCGAAACCAACAGTTGGAAGTGGCCCGCCATTCAGTTCACCTACATGCTCGTGCTGGCCTGGGTCGCGGCCTTCGTCGTGAACCATGTCACCATGGCATTCCTCCGGTAGCCTCCGCTCAACCAGCAGCTTCCAAGTGCAATCCCTTGTCTGCTTATCAAGCTCGTGCCGAGCCTAAAAAGGGGTTGAAGAAGTTGTAACTACCGAATCGCCGACATAACCGACCAACCGCCCGGAACTCAAAGATCCTTCAGTTTTTCCGTGTGGTCGCTCTCAGCCAGGTGAACCCACATGGATATCTTCCACACCTTGGTCTAGCTAGGGCGTATCCACATATAGCTTGAGTCTGAGCCATGTGCAGGCGAGAGCGGTGAAGGAGCGGAAGGCCTGTATGGTTTTGCAGTAGCGTGTGGCGAAGCGGCGGAAGTGTTTGAG
>JAJXXG010001101.1 GCA_021781255.1 Acidobacteriota bacterium | reverse complement strand
ACAGCGTTGCGGATGAAAAAGGCATTGGCACAGAAAGAATACCGCGACCACCGCAGTGGAGTAGTGTTGAAAGGGATATGGATAGAGTACGGAACGGTCTGGTTTTGTGTTTGGTGCTGGCCGGCGTTATAACCGGCGCATGCGCGCAGAGGTCCTCATACGCTCAACAGGGAACGGGCAGGGTGATGCCCGCCGAGGCAGAGCAGTTGTTTGCACTCGCAAATAACGCTCGCGCACAATCTGGAGCGGGGCAGCTTGAATGGGATCCGGCGCTCGCTGCCGCTGCCCGCCGGCACTGTTTGCGCATGGCCGCTGAAGGCCCCATTTCACATCGCTATGGCGGCGAGCCCGACCTCGCGAATCGTGCCGGCGAGGCCGGTGCGCACTTCAACCTGATTGAGGAGAATGTAGCTGTCGGTTCTTCACCCTCCGAAATTCACAACGAGTGGATGCACTCGCCGGGCCACCGCACCAACCTGCTCAACCCTGTAGTTAACCGCGTGGGCATTGCCGTTGTAGCCATTCGCGGAGAGCTCTATGCCACGGCCGATTACTCGCGCAACGTGGTGGCGCTCTCTCGCCAGCAGGTTGAGGCCCGTGTCGCACAAATGCTCCGCCCCAGCGGCGTTTCCGTACTTGCCGATCCCGCGCAGGCGCGCGCTGCCTGCGTTGCGGATCAGGGCATTCCAGCCTCGCGCAGCGGCCTCCAGGCGCATTTCGTCATGCGCTGGCAGGACTCTGAGCTCGCTCAGTTGCCCGATGCGCTTCAGCAGAAACTTTCATCCAGGCGCTATCGCTATGCATCCATCGGCAGTTGTCCCGCGCGGGGCGTCGAGGGCACATTCACGGCCTACCGCGTAGCGGTGCTTCTCTACTGAACGCCGCGCATGTTCGCCTCATCCGAACCGCTGGTTGTCCCGCCAGAAGACAGGCCAAGGTTTGCGCGGCGGGCCGCAGATAAAGATGTCAGGATGTTCCTTGCTCTCTTCATTCTTCACGCCTTCGCTGTTGCCGTTATGTCCAGCCAGACGGCAGCCAATGAAGGCCTTTTCCGCATCGTTGCGCGTGAAGCCGAGGACGATGAGGGTCGTCGGAGTTGGCGTGGGATAGCCGCGCAGCCACGCCGAGTTGGTCATGCTGATTGGCGCGGGAAGATGATACGCAGGCCCAAGCATCTCGATTGCGCCCTGTTCGCCGTAGTTGCCCACCAGCACTCCCGTGGCAGCCTGCTGTTCCAGAGGCAGTGAGTCGCGAATCCCCGCGACGGTTTTGACCAGCTCATTCCAGCCAATCTCCTCGCGCAGGTCGCTGTTGCGCTTCAGCGCAAAGTCCCGCAGCGGCCCCGATGCCGCCAGCGGCAGCACTATCGCGCACACATACGCTCCGCACACCGCAAGTCCGCCGATGAAAACTGCCGTGATGATGCGCCTGCTGCGCGGACGCAGCAACGCCAAAACGCGCTCGGCCCCCGCCGCGCCCGCGGCCAGCAGCATGGGATACGCAGCGCTCATGTAGTAGCCCCGTCCCCTGGCCAGATAGAAAAGCGCCAGCGGAATCACGTACATCCAGCCCAGCATCCGATAACGCCGTTCGCGAAAATAAAACAGGAGTCCTGTCAACGCCAGCGGAACCGCGAACACATTGATGCAAATCAGCACCTGATCAGCGAGAAAGCCATTCGCGCGCCCTTCGCCCACGTCGCGCTTGTGGATGTGCTGGAGGAAGTGGTAGGAGATGAAGTCGTGGCGCACCAGCCAGAGCAAGTTCGGCAGAAAGATGACCAGCGCCGTTGCGACGCCACCCCAGAACCAGCCACTCTTCACGTAGCGCCGCGCGCTCGTCAGCGCAACCCCGCCCAGAAGACCGGCAATGAAGAACACAATCGAATATTTGGTCAGCAGCCCCAGCCCAACAGCGGCGCCAATCGCCATCCACCAGCGCGGATCATCCGATTGCAGCAGTCGAATCGTGAAGTATGCGATCAGCACCCACCACAGGTAGTCGAAGCTGGTGTATTGGAACTCCGTGCCGCTGAAGAGCGGCAGAGGCGACAGCGTCACCGCCAGTGCGGCCACAGCCTGCGCAAGCCGTCCAGCGCCCAGCTCGCAGGCCATCAGCCCGGTAACCACAATCGCCACGGCCTGCGCAATCACTGAGAAAAGCCGCAGCCCCATCATCGACAAGCCGAAAACAGTCAGGCCAATGTGCTCCAGAAATGGCGTCAGCGGTGGATACGCAACGAATCCCCAGTCCAGATGGCGCGCGTCGCTCAGGAACTGCAATTCGTCGCGATGAAATCCGTAGCGCCCATTGGTCAGCAGGTGCGCCACTGCAATAATTGAAGCAATGCCAAACAGCACGGCCCAATCGGCGTGCGCGCGCGCATCCGGATGTTCTCGTGTCTGTGCTCTTTCCAGGGAAGACATGCGGTCCTGCACTTATCTTTCTATCGAGAGAGATACGCGGTAGCGGCCGCCTCAGTTCCTCAGTTCCTCTCCCAGGGCTGCGGCACCCTCACGGACGCCATTCCCGCTGCGGTTGCCGCCTCAATGCCCATATCGGTGTCTTCAAATACCAGGCAATCCTCCGGCGCAATGCCCAACCGCTCGGCAGCCAGCAGGAACCCATCTGGCGTGGGCTTCCCGTTCTTGTAGTCCTCGGCGCACACAAGCGTCTCAAATTTGTCCAGCAGATTCAGCGCCGTCAGCGAACCCACAACAGAGTTGCGCCGGCTGCCTGACACTACGGCAAACGGAATCCGGCCATGCTGCGCCTCGATGTGCTCCAACACCTCGGGAATGGCCTGGAGCTGCAGCAGTTGTTCGTAGTAGAGATTCTCTTTGCGCTTTGCGACCGCGTCCACGGGCATGTTCAGCCCATGCTGCGCATTCAGCGCGGCAATGATCTCTGTGACAGGTCTGCCGCCCCAGGCGTAAAAAAGCTTCTCGGCAAACTCGCAGTTCCATTCCGCCAGCGATTGCTTCCAGGCCACGTAGTGCAGCGGCATCGAGTCGACGATTGTTCCATCGCAGTCGAAAAGATAAGCGCGAAACGCGCCGGCGGGCAATTGCAGTTTCATGCGGTAAATACAGCTCCTTGGCGGGGATAATTCGGTCTTTCTGGCAGTGCAGGGTACTTAGCGTGCGGTCGTTGTTGCCGCCTCTGGCGTCACGCTGCCGCCTTCGCCGGGCCTGGTTGGCTCCATCTGCAGCGCGTTGTTGAAGCGGTTGAAGTAGTTGAACAGGCCAATCGCGCAGAGCAGCTCCACAATCTCGCCTTGTTGGTAGAAGCCGCGCAGCTCCGCGAACTGCTCGTCCGTCACAGTGTGCGCATCGCGCGTCACGGTCTCGGCGAGGCGCAACGCTGCCTTCTCCGCGGGCGTAAAGTCTCCACGCTCGCGCCACTCCGCCAGATGCGCAACCTGCTCATCGGTCCAGCCCAGATTTCTGGCAAGAATTGTGTGGCTTGCCAGGCAGTAGGGCGTCGCATTCACCTGGCTGGTGCGAACGATGATCAACTCCTTCAGCTTCGTCGGAACCGTGCCTGTGTTCAGCACAGCGGCAAAATGCGCCTGCATCGTCGCGAAGATTTCAGGCCGGTGCGCCATTACGCGAAACATGTTCGGCACGTTGCCGCGCTGGGCAAACGCCTTGTCGTAGAGCGCCGCGATATCCGGCATCACTTCGCTGCGGTCGAGCCGGCTGATCCGGGACATTGCGCCTCCTCTTCTGGCTGCTTCTATCCTATCGCCAGCACCTCTCCGGCGCACCCGAAGCCCCATTTTGACGCCGCCCTCCCGGTCTGATAATTTGGTAGAAGATAATCAAGCGCCAGACACTCCTCAGTAGCTCAATGGCAGAGCATTCGGCTGTTAACCGAAGGGTTGTAGGTTCGAGTCCTACCTGAGGAGCCAAAAGCACAATAAAATAAGTAGGATGCGCGGCAGCCAAATCGGCTGCCATTTTGTTTTTGGACGAGTGGCTGTTTTGGTGGCTGTTCGACCAATCAGTGCCGGAACATATTTTTTGGCGTATCGGAACTGCGCTCTACGACCAGCAATTTTCCTCTCTGGCGCGATCGTGGATCGCTAGTGTGCGGTGAGGGATCGACGTTCTCGATTTTGATTTGATGCAGTCCAGATGTGATCATCCTGAGAGCTGTTGAGAACTGTGCAAGGGAAGTGCTAGTTTCTCAGCTTGCGATGCGTTCAGGGTGATCAGCGCGCACAAATCGCAGCAACTCGGAGCGAGGGATCAAAACCCGCGATCCGATTCGTCTCACCTGTAGTTGCTTATTTGCGACGAGATAGTCCAAGGCTCTCTGGCTGATGGATAAAATCGCAGCCGCCTCTTGGCGTCCGATCAGTAGTTTCTCGTCCATACTCAGGTCTGCTTTTGCGGGGCCTTTCTTGGTCGGTGGCGGCGCATTGTTCATGACTCATCTCCGAATGGCTCGAAAGGTTTTGGGTGTAGCGCGAAAAAATTCAAAGCGGTCAATGTCTAACTGAGGCAGATCAAGCGTCCGCGGGTTTTCGGTCGCAATTGCGACGAGAAATCAGGGGAAGACAACTGCTTGTGGTCTGCTCTCAGGGATCGAATCTCAGCTCGCGCGTTCCTGTCGATCCAGCCATGCGTTCAGGTCAGATGCGCGGAAACGCCACATTTTTCCTACATGGGAGCCGTGAATCTCTCCACGCCTCGCCAACTTTTGCAGGGTCTTATGGTGGATGTCTAAGAGCTGTGCGGCCTGATGGCTGTTGAGAAGAGGTTCAAAATCAGGAATGCCGAATGAATGATTGTCGACTGAGCGAGGGGGGAATTTTGCTACCACCTGTGCCATTAGCGACCTCCTTTTCCACGAGAGTGCCCCAAAATTCCACAGGCGTCCAAGACCTTTTTCGTCAAGACTGATGCCCGATAGGCATCAGGAAGGCGCGTTGAGACATCTGCTGGAAGTGATCGGCACAATCGGAAAGCCGCGAGAGCAATAGGTTGCTCTTCTGTTTTAGCGCCGAACTGGGGAGGTCGCTGGACCAATCCCCGCTTTCGGTACCTGCCTGCTTTCAAGCTTCGTTTTCGAAATACTGCTCACCACTTTTCCAAAGCCACGCAGCCACCAATCCAGCATCGCTGAATCAATGACCGTTGCGCTGATTTGATAGTGTCTTCGTCCCTCACAAACCTGCTGATCCTCCGACAGTGGCGATTCGAGCAGATGAAGTGCGTAATCCTTATCGATGCGAAAGCTGAGTTGGATGGGTTCGCCATTGCCGAAGCCGAAACGCCCATCGTTGTCGTATCGCTTGAGATCGAATTCCAGTGGGCGGTTGAACGTCAGGGACAATGCTTTAGCGGACACAAAGCGGTGAAGTGCCAGATTGCGTTCGTTCTCATAACCTTCGAAGCGGCAGACAAGATACATGCGTGGTCCCTGCTGAACCAGCCCCAACGGCATGACCCGACTCTTGGCCAGTTCCCCGGCGGCGTTGCAATACTCGATTGATAGCCACCGGTCTTCGTAAAGAGCGTTGCAGACTTCCTCAAAGACTAGATTGTCCACCTTCGGCGGTAGGAGCGGCTGGCTTGTGCCAACGACGCGAACTTTCTTCAGCCACTCGCGCTCCTGCTTTGCGGCAGGCTGCTCGTCAAGCTGAATCCTGGCCTGCGCAAAGAAGGCCGACATCTTTTTCATTAGGCGCGGCGGCAGAAGTTGCTTCAATTGTTGCTCGGCAAGAGTCAGCAACAGACATTCCTGCGCTGTTAGCGAGGGCAAGGATATTCCTTTGGCCGAGGGCTTCCAACAATAACGATAAGGCCTACATGATTCGTTACGGTCGATTTCAAAGTGCCTGGAAAGGGCTTCGAGTTGCCGCTCGATGGTTCGAACATCCCGCTCGATGCCAGCTTCCGCGAGTTGTTGTTTCAACTGCGGAGCCGTTACCGATCGCCCTTTCGGAATTCGCCGAAGCAATTCTAGGGCGACATGTAAAGTTTGGAGTGAGTTAGTGCGTCTGGACAAGTGAGGCTCCCTGTTGAGGAAGTGATAGAGCCGGAATCTGCTTCCACCAGTGGCCTTCTTTGGTTACTAAATGCAATGCAACACCATTCTGCGGATAAGCGTCCCCCAACTCTTCCTTGGAAATGGCGGTCGGTATCTGCTCGATGCATGGATGAACGAACAACATAGCAACACCTGTAAACGCACGTCCTGCCATCTGCAAGTGCGCCTGATAACGCTGAAGCTTTTCGACATCTCTGAAATATTTCGGCTCTCTTTCGCGCGGTTGCCAGAGTTTGATTTCGATCGCAATGCGGCAGGGCTGGCGCCAAACATTTGAGGCGGAGTCTGGCTCGGATAACACCGCTACGTCGATTTTCCCCTCGGGCACATAATATTCTGTCGTTACAGGGTTGATTGAAAATGGCTCGCTGAACCCGAATTCACTATTCTTGCCTTCGGCACTGTGTTGATACCGGAGACTGATCGTCTCTTTCCTTAGCTCATTGAAAAGCAACGCCTGAATGTCTCTTTCAGAGAGAAAATCGTAAGGATAATTCCGAAATTCTTGCACCGTCCTGTCGATGGCGCTCCTCAACTGGTCGATCAATCTTGACTCCTTTCTGCTTACAGTCATAGCCCGCTCCAAATCATACAAGGGAAAGCGTGATCTCATGGCACTTCCGTGCGATTGCCGCAGCGACATGTTCTCTCCATAGAAGGTCTTGAGATCTTGGCGCCACTTCCCAAGGATAGGGGATCTCAAATGCATCATCGACGACTTGCCGGAGCGAGTTGACGGCGGCGGCTTCTCTGC
>JAJXXG010000438.1 GCA_021781255.1 Acidobacteriota bacterium | reverse complement strand
CACCATGACACCCGTCCCGTGTGAGACCTGACACGCGGGAGTATAGGGCGGCGACCCGGGAACGCCGCACCCGCCGGGCGGCCGCGACAACGCGGCCGCGCAGGCCTGCCGCCCGGAACGGAACGGGCGATTTTTCCTTTTGCACCAGGGCGAGCGAAGGATGACAATAGCGGAATGAAAAGGCTCGGCCTTCCTCTCCTGGCTTGGCTCGTCTTGCTCGCCGGGTTATTCCTCCTTCATCCTTCCGCACTCTTTGCCCTTGAGAAACAATCCGCAGGCGTCTATCGCGCCCGCCGCGTGGCTCTGGCCGGCGAGCTCCATGGAGGTGTGGCCATCCTCTTTGCCGCCGAAGAGCCCGTGCTGGACTTTATGCCCTACCGCCAGGACTCTGACTTCTACTACCTCACCGGTTGGACCCAGCCCGGAGCGGCGCTCATGATTGTCGGTCCCGCCGCTGAGGGAGCCACCGCTCGCGCCTACCGCGAGATCCTGTTTCTGCCCGCGCGCAACCTGCGCATGGAAGTCTATACCGGCGTCAAGATGGATGCGGCCACGCCGGCAGTGGAACAGGCCGCGGGGGTCGATGATGTGGAGCCGATGACCGATCTGCCGGCGGAATTGAGCCGGATGGTCTCCGCTGACCGCGGGCTCTTCTACAACCTCTGGACGCAGCCCGATACTCCCCCCGCCACGGCGCTGCTCGGCTTTATGGCGGCCACCCTTGGCAGCAGCGATGCTCCGCGCGCCCAGGATGTAACCACGCTGACCATGCCCTTGCGGCAGATCAAGGATGATGGCGAAATTGCTCTCATCAAGAAGGCCTCCGCCGCCTCGATTCTCGCCCAGCGTGTGATGATGCAGTGGTGGGTCAAGCCCGGCATGACGGAGCGCGCCATCGTCGGTGCCATGACCGCCGTCTGGATGGAGAACGGATGCGAGCGGCCCAGCTACGCGCCCATCGTCGGCTCCGGCCCCAACTCCACCATCCTGCACTACTCCAGTAACGACCGCACCATGCAGGACGGGGATCTCCTGCTGGTGGATGCGGCCTGCGAGTACTCAATGTACGCGGCCGACATCACCCGCACGGTGCCGGTCAACGGGAGCTTCACCGCGCGGCAACGCGAAATCTACAACGTCGTGCTCGGCGCGCAGCAGGCGGCCATCGACGCGTTCGTCGCCGGAAAATCCACCATCGACGATCGCGACCGCAAGGATCCGAACTCGCTCGACACCGCCGCCTACAACTACATCAACACCCACGGCAAGGATCTGCACGGCCAGCCGCTTGGCCGCTACTGGCTGCACGGTCTGGGGCACATGGTCGGCATCGATGTGCACGATCCCGCCGTCTATCCCGCCGTGCTCAAGCCGGGCATGGTATTTACAATCGAGCCCGGCGTGTACATCCCCGACGAAAAGATCGGCGTGCGCATCGAGTGCGATTTTCTGGTCGCCCCCGACGGCAAACTGATCGATCTCGATGCCGGTCTGCCGCATACTGCCGACGAGATTGAAGCCGCCATGAAGGCCGGCAAGGGCGTCGCCAGGTAGCCGGGCCCGCCGGAAAGAGCATGCATGGATTCGCCCAACGAAGTCGAAACCGGTCAAATGGACGCGCTCAGCCGCGCCTTCAGCCAGCAACTCCTGGCGTGCCTGGACCAGTGCGCGCGGGGACGCCGCGGCCTGTTCTCAGACTATGTCGCGCTCGATGACGATGCCGACGCATGGCCTGAGGCGGCAAAGCTGCGCGAGCTGGCCGTGGCGCTGCAGGGCGTCTTTGCGCAACAGGGCGAGCCAAATGCCCTCGTCGAAGAGTTTCTTGACCTGTGCACCATGCACGGCGAAAGTCATCCCGGCGAGCGCAGGCTGGCGCGCATCTTTCTCGATCGCATCGAGCGCGGCGAGGTGGGCGCGCCCACTTTGAAGAATCCCTGGTGAGCGCCGGCGCGCGAGCGCCTTCCTCATCGCTCCGCCGCTGCCGCGCCCGGCCCTGCTATCGCGCTACCACTGCACGCCCGGATAGAGGCTGGGCAGGCGGTAAACGTGGAACTGATCGGCGCCCGGTGTGGTTCCCTGCCACACCACATTCAGGCTCTGCGGATTAAGTTCCTGCACAATCGCGCCCTGCGCCGGCGCGCAAAAGTCCACTTCGTAATCGTTGTTGTCCAGAATCTCGGCGTTGCCCCCGAAGAAGTTGAAGTAGTTGTCCGGCGGCACATAGTGCTTGATCATGGTGGCCGTCATCGCGCTCTCGTTCAACTCCAGCACCGGCATCGTGGAGTAGCACTGCGGATTGGCAGGCGCTCCCGGACGGCAGAACACCTGGCCGGTGGGAAAGATCCGGTCGTTGCCGTTATCCATCATCCCCATGCGGAAGATGCCGGTCGTATTCGGGGTAAAGTAGTTCAACCCATGCTGGGCGTAGAACCAGTCGGTCGGATCAACAGCCCCAACCAGCCGGAAATCCCCGCCCTCGCCCAGATGCCACATGACGTCGCCCGAGCCTGTGCCATCCAGGAAGTCGATCTTGATGATCCAGTTCTGGTGCCGCATCGAGAGCAGAAGGTTGTGGTCGTCGCTCGAATACAAAAGTCCGTTCGAGTGCGTCCAGTCCGGGAAGTTCATGGGGTGCCGGTTCACGTCCAGGTGGTCGAAGGTGTTCCAGACCCAGTCGGGATTGAAGTTCTGGTCCACATCCACAAGCGCGTCGCCGATCACCGTGATTGTGCCGGGGTGGCCCGCCAGGTTCGTATATTTTCTGAAGTAGGTAGCCAGCAGGACAAAGTGGCCGTTGGGCAGCGCCAGCACCGCATGGTGAAAGCTGCCCAGTTGGTACACGTTGCCCTGGGCGTCGCGGAAGTTGCCCGCGGCCAGCTTCTGGTTCAGCACGGTCATCGTCAGGCTGGTCACCGTGTTGCCGGCCAGATCGATCTCCCTGACCTCGTTAATGATGTTCGGGCTTTGCTGCGTCGTCACCGACGAAAGATAGGAGATCAGCGTCAGCAGGTTGCCGTTCGGGAGCAGTTGCAGACCCTGCAGGTAGTCGTTGGTTGAGTGAGGATAAGCGTAAGTCCAGATCACGTTGCCGCTCAGGTCGGTGGCAAATGCCTGCGTGTCGCTGGCCGGGATCAGCGTGTTCCACAGTTCGATGCCTGGCTGTGGCGTGGCCCCGTTGCTCAAGGTCACGTTCACCGGCGAGGTCACGGGCGGAGCGGCGGTCATGCAGGTGTGGTCGCTGTCGTTGTACGTCGCGCCATTTGCCAGCGTGACCTGGGCGCGCATGTGATAGAGCGTCGATCCCAGCATGCCGGCCACATAAACCTGCGCATCGCCGCCGTTGGCCGTCGGCGTCGGCACCTGCCAGGTCTCAAAACCGTAGCTGGTCGTTGTCCCGAACTGGACGGACATCTTTCCCTGTGACGGCAGATACAGAGAGTACTGCGCCACCTGCGGATTGCCCAGCGCGAATGGACACGTGACCTGGCCGGGCGCCATGATCGCAACCACCGCCGTGGCATAGTTCTGCTGCGCCGAGCCGGAGAGCGCCACCGTCACCGTGACATTTTCGCTCTGGGTCACCGTGGCCGGGGCCGTATAGTTCCCCGTCGCGCTCACCGTGCCCGTGGCCGCGCTTCCGTTCTGTGATCCATTGACCAGCCACTCCGTCTGCCCGCCCCCGGTCACGGTCGCGTTGAACTGGAACGTCTGGCCCGGCGCCAGGGCAATGTATTGCGGCGACACCGATACGGTGCCGCTCTGGCCTGAGGTCGGCGGCGCCCCGCTCGGCGGCGGCGCCGCCGGTTGTGCGCCCTGCTGCGCCCCGGTCAACTGGAACTTGGCATTGCAGCCGGAAAAAAGCAAAGACACCGCGACCAGTGCCGCGGCGGCAATGGGGAAGGGAATAGGATCGCGCCTTTTACGAGCTGCTTTCACTGGTCGAAAATCCCACATCGCTCTTGCTTGCGTGGAGCGCCTCGCGGAATGGCGGTTTGCCGGAGTTGCGGCGTCCGGGGAAGTGGTTGACGGCGAACTCTGCGCTCCCACCCCTTGTCGGGGGAATCGACAAGTGCGTGGGAGCTATGAGTTTGCTCTTCGAGCGGTCTGGGAACGAAGGCTGACTACCAGCGAATGCCGAGGGTGATCGGCATCAGCTTGGTGCTGGCGTCGATATTCACCGGATTCAGCCCGCTCCCGGCAGGGGCTACGCTTCTGAGCGCAGGCGACAGCACATCCAGGTACCTGACCTCGGCGAAGAGCCTGATCCGGCTTTGGCCATACATTCCGCCAAAGCGATGCTGATAGCCGGCTCCTACGTCAAAGCCGCCATTGTTCGAGCTGAAGGAGCCTATCGTCTGGTTGCTGGTCCCGCATGAATAGTAGTAATAAAAGAACCCGCAGCTCTGGGTCGGATCGGTAAAGTTGAGCGACTTGTGGTAATAGCCGCCGCCCGCCCTTAAGTAGAGATCGTTGGCCGATTTCGGGAAGACGTCGTAGACCGGCTCAATCGTGAGAGCCTCGATATGGTAATTGCCTCCCGCCGAGCCGGCATCAGCGGCTACTGCTCCGGGCAATTTGTTGTCCAGGAACTGGAACTCGAGGAACGCGGCTAATTTGTTGGTGATGTTCACACCGCCGCCAAACAGGAACTGTCCGCCCCAGGTGATGTCGGCTTTATCCCCGGCTGGCGCGGCTGCGCCGCCGCCGGCCTCAAACGTAAGACGATGCAGCACACCGCCGCTCTTCGCGCTGTAGCCCTTGCCGTTGCCGTACTGGCCGCCCGCCGATCCGCCCATGGCTGCGGCGGGTACCGGCGCCGAGGGCAGCGAAAGGCTGGCAAGCTGGGTCAGTCCGGACTGGCTGGAAGAGTAACCCGACGGAGTGGAGGAGGAGTCGGTTGAGGCGGTTTGCCCGCTCGCAGCACCGGCTGCCCACAATACCGCAGCCGCTAACATGCTGGCGCACCGAACGAGTGGCCTCCGATGGGTGAAAGTCATGGCATGTACCTCGCGTAAGAGATTTTAGTGGTCCTCTGGGACATGATTCGCCCAGTCAATAAGTTAGACACCAACTGCCGCTAAAGGTTGCCCGAAGACGGCGGTGCGCAGCCGCACCGGAAGCCCAGGAGCGTGATTCCGGAGGAGATACGGAATTTATTGGAAACTCCTCTTCAGCCCGGGATTGAAGATCATGCCGGCTCCGCGCATCGGCGCAGCGTCCGGCATCGCCATGGTGCTGGAATCCCGTCGAGAATGCCCTTTCGCTCGTATCTGCCCGGCTTTGTCTCGCCGGGCAGGCACGGAATTTCGCGGCAGAACCGTAACAAAAAACCGAAAGCCGAAGCGCTGTCCCCGGCCTTCGCCGCTTTCTTTTACCCCTCAGCCCTGAATGTCGAACTGTTCGGGATGCAGCGTGGCGTCGCTCTTCAGCAGCAGATTCTTTCCGATCAGCTCTTCGAACTCGACCAGCCAGCGGGCATTGTTGCTCTTCAGCACTTTCACCGTCTCCGGATGCACGCGCAGCATAACGTCCGCGTTCTCAAAGTGCTTCCGCATCTTGCGCATCTCTACATAAATTTCGTTGCATACCGTCGCCGGGCTCTTCACCATCCCCGTCGCCTGGCAGGTGGGGCAGGGAACGCTCAACGTGCGTTCCAGCGACTGCTTGACGCGCTTGCGGGTGATGGCGACCAACCCGAAATCGTTGAATTGCAAAACCTTGGTCGGTGCGCGATCGCTCTTGAGCGCCTCTTCGAGCGCGGCCATCACCTTGTAGCGGTTCTTGCGCTCGTCCATGTCGATAAAGTCGATCACGATGATGCCGCCAAGGTCGCGCAGGCGGATCTGACGCACAATCTCCGGCACCGCGTCCAGGTTGGTCTTCAGAATCGTATCCTCGAGGCGCGCCGACTTGCCTACGTATTTCCCCGTGTTGATGTCGATGGCTACCAGCGCCTCAGTCTGGTTGATGACGATCGAGCCTCCGCTCTTCAGCCAGACCTTCGAACGCAATGCCTTGGAGATATCGTCCTCGATGCCGAAGTGCTCGAAGAGCGGCGTCTCTTTGGTGTAGAGCTTCACGCGCCGCACCAGCGAAGGCGAAAAACGGTTCAGGAAGCGCACAATGCGCTCGTAGTCGTCCTGCGAATCCACCCAGATTGACGAGAAGTTATCGCTCACCTGGTCGCGCAGAATGCGCTCGATCAGCGAAAGGTCGTGGTAGATAAGCGCCGGCGACTTGGAAGACTCTGACCGCTGCTTGATGTCGTTCCAGAGATTGATGAGGAAGCGGAGATCGGCGCGCAGCTCTTCCTCTGACGCTCCATCGGCCGCGGTGCGCACAATGAAGCCTCCCGACGACTCGCCCCGCTCGTGGAGCAGGATGCGCTTCAGGCGGTGGCGCTCCTCGTCGGAGGCAATCTTGCGGCTCACTCCCACGTGGGTCACCGTGGGCATGAAGACCAGAAAACGTCCCGGCAGCGCGATGTGGCTGGTGATGCGCGCGCCCTTCTTGGCGATCGGCTCCTTGGCAATCTGGACCAGAATCTCCTGGCCCGGCTTCAGCAGGTCCGAGATGACCGGCAGGTCCGAGGTCTGCGCGGAACGGCGCGACGGGCCCCGCCGGCTCTGGTTCTGCTGGCCGCGGCCACGCTGGCCGCGTTCACCCCGTTCGCGGCGCTCCCGGCCCCGTGGGGGGCGTGCGCCCGGTGCGGAAGTCTCTTCTTCGGCCTCTTCCTCTTCTTCGCCGTTGGGCTCATCGAGGTTGCGCTGGATGCGGTGGTCCAGGTGCGCCTCCTGCAGCAGCTCGCCGAAGTCG
>JAJXXG010001090.1 GCA_021781255.1 Acidobacteriota bacterium | reverse complement strand
GTCTTGGGGCCCCGCTGCAGCGCGCAGAAGATGCGCATGCGCGTGGTGTGCGCAAAGGTGGCAAAGAAGTCGCCGAGCATTTCGCACGACGCATCGCTCATGGTCTGCTTCATCCGGCTCCTCCCTGGCTATCTGCGTATTTGCGTAATCTCGCAAACGCAGCCTCAGTCTAGGCGACCCGGCTCCAGCACTCTGTGACAGCTGTCACGCCGTCTTGTACCGCGGCTCACATTGCTGGAACCGGCCATCTGTGAATGCAAACGCATTCCACCATCCAAGGTGTGCGGAAGAGCCGGGGACAGGCAAATGACGCGGAAAAGCCAAAAGGCCACCACCGGCGTTACCGAGGCGCGGCCTTAAGGCATTGTGCAGCCCGACATTGTGCGTGGACTGAGCGGATCAAAGAGTGATGAGCGGGCGAGGTTGGCGCGTCCGGGCGCGGTCAAGAAACAGCCGCATGCGCAGCGCTTCGGCGCGCTCGGCTGCCACCAGGCGCATCTGCCGGCGGATGTGGTCGCCGTCCTCCAACCGCGCGATCTGGGCCTCGTCGCAATCGGCGTCCCGCTCCAGCCGGGCAACGCGCTCCTCGATGGAGCGGCGAAACCGGGGACTGATCTCAAATCGATCCAGCTCAGCGCGATTGGAAAACATGGCGGGCACCTCAGGCGAAGAATTTGAAGCCGAAGAATTTTCTGGCGCGGCCTCAAGCTTTTCAAGCCTCTGCCGATAGTAGTGATAATCGGCACTGCGCGCCAGATTACGGCGTGGACAAACTTAGGTAATTGCCTGTCTGAAAATAGGACACCCTGGCGCCCGAACGAGCCCGCGCGGCCGGCTCAGCAAGCCTGAGCGGCATGAAGTGGCCGCGCTCTTCTCAATTACCTTGCGATGGAATGTGCGCACATCAGGCAGCGCGGGGGCTGCCTGATGTGGGGTTCAGCGTGACACGGCCAGGGTGCGGACTTCGGGGTTGTCGCGCCCTCGCGCGGCCTACCGATGCTGCAGTTGCGGCTCGGGATTCGGCACATTGACCGCCTTGCCAGAGGGGTCAATGGTGACGGTGACCGTAATGGGCGATTGCAGCTTGAAGTTGAGCAGCGTCTCGGCGGGGATCTGGATTTCCTCGCCTTTTGTAATGGCATTGATGCCCGCGCCCGCTCCTCCGCCTGCTGCCGCGCCGATGGCAGCCCCCTTGCCGCCGCCGGCCAGCGCGCCGATGATGGCGCCAACCACAGCGCCTCCGCCGGCCTTCTCCGCCGTGTTCTTGCCGCGTCCTGTGCCTTCTTTGCTATAGGCGTCGGTGACCAGGCTGATCTTCTGCCCGTACGCGGTCAGTTGCGTCAGCTCGATCGTGAGCAGCGAGTTGCCCTTGAAGTGCGCGGCTCCCTTGGCGTCCACCACGCGGCCCAGAATCGGCGTTCCTCGCGGGAGCGCGACCACGCCGGCGGCCATCACATCGTTGGCCAGCGTGCCGTGAAACACGTCATTCGGCTGCGCGGTCTTGGTGTCCAGCGCATCTGTCATGCGAACCGGCACCACCGTGCCCGCTGCAATCGTGATTTCCTTGGCCACAGGTCCTTGCGGTGCGGCAGGCATGGGCGCGGCCTGGAGCGGCGGCGCGGCCTGCACCGGCGCAGATCCTGCAGACGCCTGCTGCGGTGGCGTGTATCTGGGTCGCGCGCTGCTCCTGCTTTGTGTCGAGGGCGGCGCCGCGCCCCGCGCCTGCGTCTGTTGCGGCTGCACCGTCAGGTTATTCACCACGGTCTTCACGCCGTCAACCGTGCCGGTGTCATTGCCTGCCAGGGCGCGCGATGCGTCGTCGTTGACCGCTCCGCTCAGCGTGGCCACGCCGCCCGTAACGCTGATCTGAATGCTCTGCCCCGTCAGGGCCGATTCGCCCTGAATCTTCGCCTGCACATCGTTGGCGATCTGCTGGTCAGTGCGAGCGGCGGGCTGTTCCGCCGGCTGCTGCGTCTTGCATCCGGAAGCCAGTCCAATGGCAAGAGCCAGCACGGCCGCTCCTGCAAGCCATGAATGTTTCTGATTGAAGATCTGCGTTTTCATCGAGAACCTCTCCCCTAATCTGCCGTTGCGGCATTCCAGGAAGCGGGTTGCCGCATTCGTTCACTGCAAGGCAACTACTCGATTCAGTCCCGTAACAAAGACCCGTCTGCCCGGTCGAGCGTCAAGGGTCGTATCTACTCAGGAGCCCCAGCCTGCGGCATTTCTTGTTTCCCCGCGGGGTTGGAGTCTCGCGCTTCGGATTGTATCCCGATTCTCAGTTTCCCGGCGAGGGCGCAAAGTAACCCTTGCGTACCTGGACCTTCATCCCGTTGCCGCAGGAGACGGCCACATGCCGGAAAGTGCCATCCAGCTTGGCGTTGGTCGGCGTGTAGCTGGCCACGTACTGGGTGCGCAACTCCTCCTCGATCTGCTGAAAGGCAGCCTGAAGCTTTTTGCCGTTGTTGCCCACGTTGATGAGGCGTCCGCCGGTCTCGTCGGCCATCTTCTTCGCGGCGGAGTAGCCGCTGTAGCCCATCCCGAAGTTGCCATAGAAGCCCGTATCGGCAATCAGAATCACATAGATGATGGCGTTCGAGCGCTGCGCGGCCGCAATCGCATCGTTGATCTTGGTATTGCTGCCCTGGTCGTCGCCGTCGGTCAGGATGATCATGGCCTTGCGGCCGGTCTCCTGGTTCAGCTTCTGGTTGGCGGCGAGATAAACGGCGTCATAGAGCAGCGTTCCCTTGGGCGTTCCATAGGTGGGCACCGTGCCCCCGCCCGCACCGGGAATGCCTGCCGCGCCATTGCCGCCGGCGGTATTGATCTGGGCCTTGCTCATGGCGCGCGTCAGCAGGTGGGCGCTGTTTGTGAAGTCCTGCAGCAGGTCCACATTCACGTCAAACGACAGCAGAAACGCCTGATCCTTCGCCTTGAGCACCCGGTCGAGAAACTCGCTGCCTGCCTGCTGCTCCAGCGGCAGCACATCGTACTGGCTGCCCGAGGTGTCCAGCAGGATGCCGAGCGTGAGCGGCTGGTTCGTCTCTGCCATGAAGTGCTTGAGCGTTTGCGGTGCCTTGTCTTCCGTCACCGAGCAGTCGCCTTCGGTCAGGTGCGGAACCAGGTTGCCGTTCTTGTCCTTGACGGTAAAAAACAAGTCCACCAGGTTGACCTGGAGCTTGAAGGTCGCCACGGACTGGTCTTCGGGCGCAGGGGGAGGCGCCGTGCTCACAGGAGGGGCGTCCGGCGAGGGCGCAAGCTGAGCCCATGCGGCCGGAGACACAAGCGGGGCGGCCAGCAGCAAAGCGGCGGCAATCGACAGAAAGCGCATTCTGGTCAATTTAGACGGAACGGAGCCCACGAAGAGAGCATACGCGAACTCTTTCCCTGCCGGCAGGCAACCTGCGTTGGGCTGGCGCGTCTGATAGTCTGACGAGTGCAGCCCATTTTGGCCGGATTCCGGCCTGGGCGGTCAGGTTCCGCAGGCCGTTTACTGGCCGGGCAGGGCATTCTGGAGGAAGATATACCTGTGAAGCTAGGTTTGACGGCATTGGCGCTGGCGGCGCTTTTAGGTTCGGGTTCGATTCTTGATACGGCGGCATTGGCCCAGCAACAGCAGCAACCTGCCGTTCCGGATGCCCCTGCGCCGCAAAGCCCCGGCCCGCTGACCGATGTGACCGGTCCCCTTACGCCCGGCATCGGAGCCCAGGCCGCGCCTGCCGCCACCGGATCGTCCACGTCCACAGCCCCGACCGGACAGCAGCCCGTGCGACCCCCTGCCGCCGAGCCCAAGGACCAGTTGCAGGCGACGCCCCCGGAAATGCCAGCCCCCGGCGAAGGATATGAAAAAACCGGCACCATCATCCGCCTGAACGTGAATTTTGTTGTAGTTCCAGTCACCGTCAAGGACTCCAAGGGGAACCTTGTTGCCGGGCTCACCTGGCGGGATTTCAGGGTCTACGAGAACGATACCCGCGAGCCGTTGCGGCTTTTTACCGCCGATGCCTACCCGCTTTCTATTGCCTTTGTGATTGACCAGAGCCTGACCAGCGACGTGATGGCCAAGGTGAATAACTCGCTGGACGCAATCCAGGGCGCGCTCACGCCGTATGACGAAGTGGCCGTCTTCTCCTATAACAACGGGGCGCAGGAACGCACCGGCTTTACCGGCGCGCAGAGCACCCGCCTGCCCGCCGTGCTGGCGCTCACCAGAGAGACCGGCAGGGAGATGCTGGTGCCGGTGAACAGCGGCCCCATGGCCGGCTGCAACGTGCACGTCAACGGCAACTGCGCCGACCCGAACATCCAGCCCGGCCGCTCCGTGGGCGCCGGCCCGTTCATCACCATTCCCAAGGAAATTCACACGCTGAACGACGCCATCCTGGCTGCGGCGAAGGAACTCTCCACCCGGCCCAAAGGCCGCCGCCGACTTATTTACGTCATCTCCGACGGCAAGGAGTACGGCAGCAAGGCGAGCTACCGCGACGTGATCCGTTATCTGCAGACCAACCAGATTGCGGTCTATGGCACGCTGGTGGGCGACTCGGCACGCTGGGGCGAGGGCTTTGTGAGCCGCATCCACCTGCCGTTCAGCATGTATGACAACCTGCTGGCCAAGTACACCTTCGCCACCGGCGGCTCGCTGGAATCGGAGCGGGATCTGAATGGCATCGAAAAGAGTTACGCCAAGATTGCCGAGGAGGCGCGTACCCAGTACACGCTGGGCTACCTGAGCCACCAGCCGGTCATCGATGGCAAGTTCCGCAAGATCGATGTGCGTGTGGACCGGCCTGGACTTGAGGTCATCGCCAAGCCCGGGTACTACCCCTCCGCGGAAGATATGCGCTGAAGCAGGCACAATCAGCCTTCTGCGCCAAGCGAAAAGCCCCGCCTGCCCGGCGGGGCTTGCTGCATATCCGCGTGTCTGGTGGCCTGAAACTGGTGCTGCAGGTGGCCGTGTGGCGCTTCACGCCCGGCATCGGGCAGCGGTCCAGACGCACAAAGGGCCTGCGCTCACCGGCACAGGCCCTTCGTAAAACTGCTGCGCAAATCCGCCGCTTCATGCAGGCGTATCGCCCGGCGCTTGCTCTCGCTGCCAGGGCAGCAGAGCTGCGGCGCGCTTACTTCTGCTCGGTCGGGGTAGTGCTCGGCGGCGGCGCGGGCGGCGCGCTCTGCTGCACGTTCGGCGCGGGGGGCGTCGGCTCGGTGATCCCCTTGAGGCCTTCCTTGAAGCCCTTCAGGCCCTCGCCCAATCCCTTGCCCAGCTCCGGCAGCCGCTTGGCGCCGAAAAGCAGGAACGCCACGATGGCCAGCACGATCAGGTGGGTTGGTTGCAATAGATCGCCCATATTTCTACCCTCCGCACGCCCCGGTCGAACCGGCGTGCTGTGTCACTGCATATTGTCGCACAAAGGCAGGTACACGCGCTTGCAGGGCAGTACGGTGAGACGGGAGCCCTAATTTACCTGCGCTGGCTTGCCCAGGCGTTCCGTGATCATGGCATAGAAGCTGCGCAGGTCTTCCTCCCTGCCCATGGTCAGCCGCCTGTAGACCTTCATCAGGGGAAACAGCCTCGAGCCGCGCACGTCCACGGCGGGCACCGCCGCCACGCCGCCGGGGTAGAGAGTCATCTCCCACGCGCCGGTGTAGCGCCGCCGCAGCACCTCGCCCAGGTAGCTGCCCCACAGGCGCGCTTCGAAGTCGAGGTCAATCTCGGGGCTTTCGCCCACCAGGACAAGAATCTCGTCGAGGACGTCAATCGACTCAGGGGAGAAGTCGAGCTTGCGGTGGAACTCGCGGTGAGCCAGTTCTTCCGCTGCCCGCGCATAGGCTTCCATCATCGCGCCCAGATCGGGATAATTCGTTGACTCCAGCCGTTCGCGCAGTTTAATCGCCACACTTCAGGTTACATGCTCCGCGCCGGCGTGGGGCAGGCAAAATGGCATCGCGTCCAGCTTCTATGGCAGACTGAGAGCAGCCGCCGGAGGTTCCCCGCACGTCATGAAGGTTGCCAGATTGCTCGCTTTTATCGCCGGAATCGCGCTGGCGACATGTTCAGCCCATGCAGTGCTTCGGGACATTTATCCCGATCCCGCGCAGGCCAGAACCGATATCGCAAAAGCGGTGAAAGCAGCCGCCGCCACCCACAAGCGCATCCTGCTGGACTTTGGCGGCGACTGGTGCGGCGACTGCCATGTGCTCGATTTCTATCTGCACAACGCGCAGAACCGGCCCATCCTGGAGTCCAACTTCGTGCTCGTCGAGGTCAATGTCGGCGAGTACGATGCCAACCTTGACCTCGCAAAGCAGTACGGGATTCCGCTGGAAAAGGGCGTGCCCGCGCTGGCCGTCCTCACGGAGAAGGGCAAACTGCTCTACAGCCAGAAGAATGGCCAGTTTGAGAAGATGGGCCGCATGGACCCCGGCATGGTCACGCAGTTCCTCGTGCAATGGAAGCCCATCAAGCCCGGCTGCTCCGCCGTGATGATGACCTGTTAGCCGCCCACGCTAACCCTGGTTCAGCGGGGCCAGATGCTTGGTGTTCTGGTAGGTATACGTGATGCGGTGAATCACGGTGATGGTTGAGAGCACGGCCAGCACCCACAGCACCGGAGCCATCACGCCCCAGTGGTTGAACAGCGCGCCCAGCAGGATCAGAACGATGCGCTCCGGCCGTTCCATGAAGCCCACCTTGCACTGTCCGATCAGCGCCTCAGCCCGGGCTCGCGTGTAGCTGACCATCAGCGACGTGACCATCACAAACGCCACCAGCACCACGTAGCGGAAGCGATTGATGCGGCCGTAGTAGACCAGCAGGCCA
>JAJXXG010000591.1 GCA_021781255.1 Acidobacteriota bacterium | reverse complement strand
GTATTTTCGCGATGTGCCGTTTCTGGAGTCGCTGCTGGGCGAGCTGCGCGTGTGCTACATGAAGGGCCGGGCGAACTATCTGTGCCGGCACAAGCTGGTGGCGCTGCGCAACCAGCCGATCCTGTCGGGGCTGGAAGAGATTGACCAGTACCGGCAGATTGCGGAGTGGGAGCAGACGACGGAGACGGGTGACCGCTCAGAGCTGTCGGGCCTGCCGGAGTCGAGCGCGCTGTGGCACAAGCTGGATGCGCGGTCGGATGCGTGCCTGGGCACGACGTGCCCGGACTACCAGCGGTGCTTTATTACGGAGATGCGGCGGAGGGCGCTGGAGTCGGACATCATTATTGTGAACCACCACCTGTTCTTTGCCGACCTGGCGGTGAAGCAGGAGGCGGCGGGCGCTCCGGATGCGGGCGTGCTGCCGGAGGCCGCGGCGGTGGTGTTTGACGAGGCGCACGAGCTGGAAGAGGTGGCCTCAAACTACTTTGGCCTGTCGGTGAGCAACATTCGCTTTGAGGAGCTGGCGCGCGATACGGACGTGCTGCTGCGCGGCAAGGAAGGCACGGCGAACATGCCCGCGGTGACGCAGCAACTGCGCGAGCGGGCGCGGATGTTCTTTGGCGGGCTGCCGATGCAGGGCGACGGACGGCAGCCGTTTGCGGCGCGCGAGGAGTTTCTGGAGACAGCCGGGGACCTGTACCTGAGCGTGCGCGCCACGCTGCGCCGCATGGAAGCCGAGATGGAAGGGCTGAAGGGCGTGGAGGAGGCGGCGGGGCTGCGCAAGCGGGTGACACGGCTGCGCACGGAGCTGGAGTTTCTGCTGGAGTCCAACGCGAGCAACATGGTGTATTGGCTGGAGCGGCGCGTGACGGGCGGAGGCGCGGAGGCAGGCGGCGGACGCAGCGCGATGCGCGACCGGGCGCGGGCCACCTTTGTGCAGGCCACGCCGATTGATGTGTCGGAGCTGCTGCGCGAGCTGGTGTTTGAGAGCATTCCCACGGCCGTGCTGACCTCGGCCACGCTGACGGTGCAGGGCGGGTTCCAGCACATCCGCAAGCGGCTGGGGATGCAGGAGGCACGGGAGCTGGTGGTGCCGTCGCACTTTCGCTATGGCGAGCAGGCACTGCTGTATCTGCCGCCGGAGATGCCGGACCCGCGCGACGCGGAGTTTCCCGAGGCGGCGGCGCGCTGCATCGAGCGCGTGCTGCGGCTGAGCCGGGGACGCGCGTTTTGCCTGTTCACCAGCTACAGCCAGATGCGCGACCTGTATGAGCGGCTGCTGCCGGTGGTGGAGTACCCCATCCTGCTGCACGGCACGGCTCCGCGCAAGGCGCTGCTGGAGGAGTTTCGCTCCACGCCGAACGCGGTGCTGTTTGGCACGTCGAGCTTTTGGCAGGGCGTGGATGTGCAGGGCGAGGCGCTGAGCTGCGTGATTATCGACCGGCTGCCGTTTGCGGTGCCGAACGATCCGGTGGTGCAGGCGCGCATGCAGGCGATTGAAGAGGCGGGCGGCAAGCCGTTCTTTGACTACCAGGTGCCCGCGGCGGTGCTGACGCTGAAGCAGGGCTTCGGGCGGCTGATCCGCTCACTGGAGGACCGCGGCGTGCTGGTGCTGCTGGACCCGCGCATCCGGCGGCAGCGGTACGGGCAGACGTTTCTGCAGAGCCTGCCGCCGTATCGGGTGACGACGACGATTACGGATGTGGAGGCGTTCTTCGAGGCGGAGACGCGTTGACCGCGAGGCGGAGACGGTGCAGGAATCGCTTCTTAACATAGGCGCGGGCTTTTCTGTGTAACATGGGTTCGCCGCAGATATGTACCTCCAGGTCAGTTCCTAAAATCGCGATTCGCGGAAACGCGGCATTCTGCCATAAGGTGAGGAACAAGGATGGTTGCACTTCGAAATCCATTGGTTGGTCGTCGTCGGCGGGGAGCGGTGAGTGTGGTGCGGATGGCGGTTTGTCTGCTCGCGCTGCTGCCGCTGCAGGGCAGAGCGCAAGCCGCGCCGGGCCTTGCCGGAGATTACGCCGGCGTGCTGGGCCCGCTGCACCTGAAGCTGCACCTGGCGGTGAGCGCGACGGGCGGCATAACGGGCACGCTCGACAGCCCCGACCAGGGCGCGATCGGGCTTCCGTGCGCGGACTTCCAGGTCTCAGGACACGCTTTGGCCTTCACGGTGCCGTCTGTGCACGGGGCGTGGAAGGGCGAGGTCTCTGCCGACCGGAAGACGCTGACCGGCGCGTGGGACCAGGGCAATCCGCTGCCGCTGGTCTTCAAGCGCTATACGTTTGTGCCCGCAGCCAAGCCTACGCGCGCCGATGGAGTGTGGCTGGGAGCCTTGCAGACGGGCAGCGCGGCACTGCGGCTGCAACTGCATGTAAAGAGCAACAGCGAGGGCCGGGAGTTCTGCTCGCTCGATAGCCTGGACCAGCACGCCATGGGGCTGGAATGCGCCAATGCGGTGCTCCAGGGCGACGCCTTCTCGTTTGATGTGCCGTCCGTGGGCGGGCATTACGCGGGGAAACTCTCAGCGGATGGAAGTTCGCTGACCGGCGAGTGGAGCCAGCATGGCAACTCGCTGCCGCTGACGCTGACGCGGAGGTGAGTGGGGGCGTGGGAGGGCTGGTCTTCGCGCTCTTGTTGCGCGGGAAAGATGGTGTGATCCCAGGTCTCAAAAACGAGACCTGGGGCAGCTGGTCCGCTTGAGACTTCAACGCCTGAGATATCGTTTCAGGGATGAAATGAAGACCATAGCCAAAGCGACACAGAGCACGGTATAGAACACCTGCGCTACAACGAACAATTCGACAAGTTTGAGATGGAAATATGCTGCTACTGATGGAAGGTTCGCTTCCCATGGTCGTGTGATGGGGGAGAACTGAGCGTTGAGGTTGTAAAGCGCCTCAATGCCCGTTCTCAAGACGCCGTAGAAAGAGTAGATCAGGATGGTGAGTACAGCGTCCCTCTTCAGCGCGGCGACTCCTGTGGCGAGAAACAGGAACACTCCGATAATTAATGCATCATCCCATGTAAAAATACCCATCCACCAGAACCAGGGGCAGAACCCTGATGCGTTCCCAATTGACACGTTTATGACGCCCAAAATAGCAGCAATTCCGGAAATCACTAACATTGCCATCCAGGTGATTTGCAGTTTTCTCATTCCGTCTCGCCTTCGGTTTCGTGCGAATCGGTTGCGCTTGACCGAGTTTGCCGACTCCTCTTGTGATGCTTGGCATGTTCTAAATCGTACTTGGCGATTTCAAAGGAGCGCATTTGGGAATACAGCTTGAATCGCCAATAAAAGGCAAGGCCGCCCTCCAACACAAGGATTGAAAGGATAAAGATGAGATAAGCGACTGTGTTGAAGATTATCCGTCCGGATGTCATCGCTAGGATTGAAAAGATAAGCCCCGACACCCCCAAGATAAAGCTGGTCCATACTCTTGGCAGATTCGCTTGTTCGACGTAGTAAGAGTTGAGAATGTCCAAAGCTCCGCCATATATCTCCCGCTTCTGCTTAGGCTCGTCTTGCAGGTTCTTGCGGCTGCCTTTGATCGCCGTATTCATTTCTCGAATCACCCGCGTCCAACCAAGCACGCTCAACAACATATAGGCCGAGTAGCTCATCCCGAACCATAACGGATTTCGGGCCGTGTACAAGAGAATCGTGAGAGCTGCTGCAATAGCCATTCCAATGAATGTCTCGTCAGGAATTCGGTATTGGAGCGGGTCCAAGAAGTCGCACATGATCTCGAATTCCTTGTTGGCCACAAAAATCCATCCGGCGGTGAGAAGGGTCGCCGCCGTTAATAGAGCCAAGTAGAGTTCGTTATTCAGTTCTCGCGGAAGAGCCGTGACTCTGAGAAGCTCGGTTCGGAACAGGCCGATTCCTACCACGCCCAAGATTAATTTTGTGCCCCATTCAATAACATGACGAATGTGAATAGCACGTCTCTCTGTAATAGCCGTCGAATAGACCATAACATTACTCCGCTCTGGATAGTTGGCGGGTGGCCGAGGTCTGCCACCACTACAAAACAATGGGTGCCCCAGGTCTCGACTTTGAGACCTGGGATCGTGTCTCAAATATGCCTGCAAGCATAGAAGAAAAGGGGAGAAAGCGGAAGATTCCGGGGAAGGTTTGATTAGTCCTCGCTCGTGGAGGACTTTCGAACTTATGTGCTGAGCGGAGTTTGTGCTATCCGAGGTCTCAAAGGCGAGACCTTGATGGGCACCCACGGGTGTGGCGGTGCGTGTGCGCACCCGAGACCGGGGTCACCCGGCATAGGCTACAAATGGTATGAGGTGGCAAGGTGGCCCGGATGCAGGTGACTCCCCAGGACGTGCTGATTGTGGTGGACGTGCAGAATGATTTTTGCCCGGGCGGGGCGCTGGCGGTGGCGGAGGGCGACGCGGTGATTCCGGCGATACATCGCATTGCGCCGCTGTTTCACCACGTCATCCTGACGCAGGACTGGCATCCGGCGGGGCACTCGTCGTTTGCGTCGAGCCACGCGGGCAGGCGGCCGTTTGAGCAGATGGAGCTGAGCTATGGGGTGCAAACGCTGTGGCCGGATCACTGCGTGCAGGGCAGCCGGGGAGCGGAGTTTCACGCGGCGCTGCATCTGCCGCAGGCGGAACTGGTGCTGCGCAAGGGCTTTCGCCCGCAGGTGGACTCGTACTCCACCTTTTTTGAGAATGATCGCAGGACGCCGACGGGGCTGGACGGGTATCTGCGCGAGCGGGAGCTGAAGCGGGTGTTTCTGGCCGGGCTGGCGTATGACTACTGCGTGGCCTACTCTGCGCTGGATGCGCGGCGGCTGGGGCTGCCGGCGGTGGTGATTCCGGACTGCTGCCGCGCGATTGACCTGGAGGGCTCAGTGGCCACGGCGGAGCGGGACTTTGCGTGGGCGGGCGTGGAGCAGGTGCAGAGCGGCGACCTTTGCCGCGCGGACGCGACGCCGTAGAATCGCAGCAGGGCGGAAGGCATGTCACGCAACTTCTACATTCTGGCGGCGACGCTGGTGTTTTTTGCGCTGGTGTCGGGCGCGATGACGCTGGTGCCGTCGAGCTTTCAGCCGGGGCTGCCGGCGAACGCGTCGCTATGGCGCACGGTGGCGCTGATTCTGCTGCTGGTGGGGCTGACGTCTGCGCTGGTGGGCGTGCTGAGCAACCTGTTTGAGCAGGTGGACCGGCGCAACGAAGAGGCGCGGATGGCGGCGCGGCGCAGACGTCGCAGCGACAGGCCGTAAAATGGAGGAGAGGGATCTCTTCCCCCAGGAAACGAGCAGAACGCGATGTATGAAGTCACCGTGGAGGCCGGTTTCTCCTCCGGACACTACCTCCGCAACTACCACGGCAAGTGCGAGAATCCGCATGGGCACAACTACAAGGTTCGCGTAACGCTGTGCGGCCGCGAGCTGGACGCGACGGGCCTGCTGCTGGACTTCAAGCTGCTGAAGCAGGTGCTGCGGCCGGTGATTGACCGCATTGACCACCAGATGCTGAACGATCTGGAGCCGTTTACCGTGTTGAACCCCTCAGCCGAAAACCTTGCCCGGTACTTCTACGACCAGACGAACGAGCAGCTGCACGGCATGACGCAGGGGCGCGTGCGCGTGAAGGATTGCACGATCTGGGAGACGGATACGACGACCGCGACGTATTACGAGTGAGCTAGCGCATCTGGCTGGACTTGGACTCGAGGTACTTGTTGAAGGGGATCTCGAAGTAGAACAGCTCCTGGCCGTCGGCGTCGCGCAGCAGGTGCAGGTGCAGCTTGGCATCGTGGAGCGGATTGCGTAGCTGGGAGACGTCGTAGAAGAGGAAGCCCGCCTGCGTGGTGTGCGGCTCCACGACGAGCGCCTGGTACTCAAAGGTATTGAAGTCGGCCTCGATCTCTTTATTGCTGGCCTTGGGCTTGAGGTGAATGGGCGGCAGGGGCGTGGGCATGGGAAGCTTGCCGCCCATGCGCTCCTTGCGGGTCATCAGGCGTTCCACGTCCTCGGGCTCGGCGGCCTGGATGCGGTCGCCCGCGGCGGTCTGGAAGAGGATGCGGGCATCGCGCAGGGAGATGGAGCGGTCACCCATGTTGGTGACGATGAGGCGGATGGGCATGACGCCGTGGGCCAGGTAGTCGACGCGGAAGATGGATTCCTTCTCCTTGGTGTCATACGGCTCGGCGGCGATGGCCACCTTCTCGTTTTCGTGCACCTCGACGGCGGCGAAGGACGTTGCGGGTTGCACGGGCGGCGGGGTGTGATCGCGAGCGACGGCCGGCAGCGCCAGCCACAGTGCCAATAGCGGAAGCCCTCGGACAACTCTCATCGTGCTCGACTGTATCATTTGAGGGTTAGACCGGGGGAAGGCTTTTTCCGTATCGCATGATTCTGCTTTTCTACAATCTGGCGCTGATGGCGGCGCTGGTGGTGAGCGCGCCGTGGTGGATGTGGCGCATGGCCACTACGCACAAGTATCGCGAGGGGCTGGCGGAGCGGCTGGGCCGCGTGCCGGCGGGGCTGCGCGCGCGGGCGGCGGGACGGCCCGTGCTGTGGCTGCATGCCGTCTCTGTGGGCGAGGTGCTGGCGGTGAGCCGGCTGGTGGGCGAACTGGACCGGGCGTTTCCCGGGGCGTGCGTGGTGGTTTCCACCACTACGCGCACAGGGCAGGCGCTGGCGCGGGAGCGCTTTGGGGCGGAGCGCGTCTTCTACTGTCCGCTGGACCTGCCGTGGGCGGTGCGGGCGTATCTGAAGGCGCTGAGGCCGCGGATGCTGATTCTGGCAGAGACGGAGTTCTGGCCGAATCTGCTGAGCGGATGTT
>JAJXXG010000814.1 GCA_021781255.1 Acidobacteriota bacterium | reverse complement strand
TCTGGCTGTACAGCCATCCTTCGACGCAGAGGCGGGCGCAGTTTGCGGAGCACTATGATCCGTGGGCGAAGGGCGGGCATGGGGAGTTCTTTGCGAAGTAGGCATGAGAGGCGAGGGACAAGGGACGATCGGCCGATGCGAGTTCTTCCTTTTTGAAGGCGGCGGCCGGGGAGATTCATGGCGTCGAAGCGGCGGGTTTTCCTCACGGTGCATGAACGGGCGCAGGTCGTACACTAAGATTTCGCTATTTTGCTGCGGAGGAGAAGACTGCGTCATGGCGTACCCGACGAACTATCGCTACACGAAGGAACATGAATGGATCGTGCTGGAGGGCAAGATTGGCACGATCGGAATCACGGACTACGCGCAGAATTCGCTGGGCGATATTGTGTACGTCGATGCGCCGAAGGTGGGCGACACGGTGACGGCGAACCAGACATTCGGCTCGGTGGAGAGCGTGAAGGCGGTGAGCGATCTCTACTCGCCGGTGAGCGGCACGGTGACGGCGGTGAACGAATCGCTGAAGGCCACGCCGGACAAGATCAACGAGGCGCCGCACGACACCTGGATTATCAAGGTGGAGCTGAGCGATCCGGCGGAATGGGACATGCTGCTGGATGCAGCGAACTATGAGAAGTTTGTGAGCGAGGAGACTGGCGCGTAGCGCCGGTTTTGAGCGGCCATCCGGGCCGCATCGGTGAGCAGAGCCAATCCCGAATCTCAATCCTGGCGGCTGTGAATGAAGCGCTGCCGCCACAGCCTTTTGGCGAGATGCAAGAGGCGAGGAGCTAGAAGCAATCCATGCGTTATTTACCCAAGTCCGATGCGGAACGCGCGCAGATGCTGGCTGAGATCGGAGCGCAATCCATCGACGACCTGTTTGCAGTGATTCCTGCGGAGTACCGGCTGGAGCGCGATCTCGACATACCGTACCAGCACGCAGAGAGCGAGATTATCGACTACTTTCGAGCGGCGGGCGCGCGCTATACGCACAAACATACGAGTTTTCTCGGGGCCGGCGCCTATCGCCACTATCGTCCGATTCTGATTGACGCGATGGTGCAGCGCGGCGAGTTTCTGACCAGCTACACGCCCTATCAGGCTGAGATTACGCAAGGCACGCTGCAGGCGATCTTCGAGTTCCAGACCATGATTGCCGAGCTGACGGGCATGGACGTGGCCAACGCGAGCATGTACGACGGCTCAACGGGCGCGGCGGAGGCCGTGCTGATGGCGATGCGCGTGACGGGACGGCACAGTGCGGTGGTGGCGCGAACGGTGCATCCGGAGTATCGCGAGGTGCTGGCGACGTATTTGCGCTATCGCGAGATGCCGACGACGGAGATTGCCTACGACGCGGAGACGGGCCGGGTGGACCTGCGGGCGCTCGAAGCGGCGGTGACCGAGGAGACGGCTGCGGTGCTGGTGCAAAGCCCAAACTTCTTCGGTGTGATTGAGGATATTCCAGCCATAGCGGAGATTGCACACAAGAACGGCGCGCTGCTGATTGTGTCGATTGCCGAAGCGGTGAGCCTCGGCGTGGTGCGCCCGCCCACGGAGGCAGACATCGTGAGCCTGGAGGCGCAGGCCTTTGGCGTGCCGCTCTGTTATGGCGGCCCCTATTGCGGCGTTCTTGCGACGAAAGAGCAGTACCTGCGCCAGATTCCTGGACGGCTGGTGGGCGAGACGGTGGATCGGGATGGGTATCGCGGATTTGTGCTCACACTTTCCACGCGCGAGCAGCACATCCGCCGGGAGAAGGCGACGTCGAACATCTGCACCAACCAGGCACTGGTGGCGCTGATGGCGACCATTTACCTGACCATTTATGGCAAAGAGGGCATGCGGGAGCTTGCGGAGCAGAATCTGGCCAAGGCGCATTACGCGGCGCAGGCACTCAGCGCGCTGCCCGGAATGCGGATGCGATTCAAGGGCGCTCCATGGTTCAACGAGTTTGTTCTGCATACTGAGGAAGATCCTGCGGCGTGGAGCCAGAGGCTGCGCGGCGACCGGATCGTTGGCGGGCTGGAGCTGAGCCGCTGGTATCCTGAGATGGGCAACTGCACTCTCTGGTGCGTGACGGAGATAACGCCGCGTGAGCGGCTGGACAAAGCGGTGAGTTTGATGGCTGCGGCTCCGGTAGAGGCTTGAAGGATTCACGATGACGACGGAAACGAAGACCGTGCAGAACGCAAGGACAATCTCAAAGACGATGGGCAAGGTGCGCCCGCACCAGACGCAGAACGAGGGGCTCGTGTTTGAGAAATCATCGCCAGGGAAGAAGGCCTACAAGTTGCCTGCACTGGATGTGCCGTTCGTGGATCCCAGCGCAGCGCTTGGGGTTGCAGCGCGCATGGAATCGGCGGCGCTGCCGGAGCTGAGCGAGATCGAGATTGTGCGGCACTTCACCCGTCTTTCCACGTGGAACTACGCGATTGATCTGGGCATGTATCCGCTGGGGTCCTGCACCATGAAGTACAACCCGCGTGTGAACGAGTGGGTAGCGCGCATCGAGGGGCTGGCAGAGGCGCATCCGTACCGGCCGGATCACCTGGCGCAGGGCCAGTTGCAGGTGATTGACCTGCTGCAGCAGTGCCTGATGGAAATTACCGGCATGGATGCGATTACGTTGCAACCGGCGGCGGGCGCGCATGGTGAGTTCACGGGAATCCTGCTGGTTCGGGCGTGGCATGAGTCGCAGGGCAATGCACGCAAGAAGATTCTGATTCCCGACTCTGCGCATGGAACCAACCCGGCGACGGCGGCGATCTGCGGCTACGCGGTGGAGAACCTGAAGTCGAACGCCGAGGGCGGAATAGACCTGGAGGCGCTGCAGCGGCAGGTGGACGAAGAAACCGCGGCTTTGATGCTGACGAATCCCTCGACGATTGGCGTGTTTGAGAGCCAGATCCACCGGATTGCGGACATTCTGCATGCGAAGGGCGCTCTGCTCTACATGGATGGCGCGAACATGAATGCGCTGGTAGGCAAGGTGCGGCCGGGAGACTTTGGCGTGGACGTGATGCACCTGAATCTGCACAAGACGTTTTCGACGCCGCACGGCGGAGGCGGACCTGGATCGGGTCCAGTAGCGTGCAAAAAGCTTCTGGAGCCATTTCTGCCGATTCCTGTGATGGTGAAGAACGAGCAGGGTGAGATGGGTTGGGAGTATGACCGGCCGCAGAGCGTAGGGCGAGTGCGCGCGTTCTTTGGCAACACCGGCATGTTTATTCGCGCGCTGGCTTACATTCTGGCGAACGGGCCCGACGGACTGCGACAGACGACGGAAGACGCCGTGCTGAACGCGAACTATATTCGCAAGAAGCTCGAGGACGTGTACGAGCTTCCTTACAAGACGGCGTCGATGCACGAGGTGGTCTTCAGTGACAAGCGGCAGGCGGCCAAGGGCGTGAAGACAGGCGATATTGCGAAGCGACTGATCGATTACGGCTTCCACCCGTACACGGTGAGTTTTCCGCTGATTGTGCCCGGCGCGCTGATGATTGAGCCGACGGAGAGCGAATCGCTGGAAGAGCTGGACCTGTTCATCGAGGCGATGCGGTCGATTGCGCGGGAGGTGGAGGAGACGCCGGAGGTGGTGAAGACGGCGCCGCACTCGACACGCGTGAGCCGGCTGGATGAGGTACAGGCGGCTCGGAAGCCTGTGCTGCGCTGGCGAGCATAGCGAGGCAGGTCCCCAACCGGTCCAGCGCGTTTGAGGGTGACCCTTGTGTGCCGGATTTGGTACTGAGGTAACCCGGGAGTTAACTTTTCCGCGCAAATTTCTGAAGCAAATGACGCCGTGGGCATCTATGGTTGAAACGTATCGCGGCGAATCTCCAGCCCGGCCATGACCGGAAGTAGAATCTTGCCAAAAGTTCCCAATGGCATGACCTGCACATCTTTCGGTCTGCATGCGACTCGGTTTACAGGATTTCTGGTTGAATGCCGGGGCGTGGACGGGATGCTTGACGGGAAAGAATCGCCGTACTTTGGGATCGATGCAACAAAAGTGGGATGGCTCAAACACACGATTGGATGTCTAGATGACTCTAGCCGTGGAGGGGTTGGTGCTGAAGGCGTTTGAGCTGACTCTGGTTGTTTTGATTGGTCCGGGGTGGGGTCACTTGGGGTCAGTGGATGAAAAGGAGCGGCCATGAGATTTCTGAGGAGTGAAGAAGGGCAGATGGCGGTGCTATCTGCGCTGAGTATCACATTGCTGCTTGGGTTTGTGGCGATGGCGCTGGATGTAAGCCTGCTCTTCCGCGCGAGAAGGAACGCGCAGATTGCCGCGGACTCGGGGGCGACGGCGGCGGTGATGAACTATCACTACAACCAGAGTACGGCGCTCGCAAAAACGGCGGGAAAGACCGCGTCATCCAACAATGGAATTACAGATGGAACGAATGGCGCGACCGTGGTGATTAACATGCCGCCTTCGATGGGACCGAACACAGGCCAGGCGACGTTTGCCGAGGCGTTGGTCACGCAACCCAACCCGACGTTTTTTATGAAGCTGTTCGGGATAGGATCAGTGAACGTGGCCGCGCGCGCGGTGGCGGGCAACGTCGGCGGTGCGAAGGCCTGCGGTTATCTGCCCAACCCGACGGCGCCAGCCACGCTGAACTTGCAGGGGGCGTACACAATTTCCGGTGGTCCGAATTCAACCGGGGGCACGGTGCCAGCATGTGGCATCGTGGATGACTCGATCAATGCAAATGCCGTCAAGGTGACTGGAAGCGGTGGCACCTTGAATACGGCTTTTGTGGCCACGGCAGGTGGTCAGGGGGGCAGCGGGTCGACAAGTCCAACGACGGTGACGACCGGTGTCAGTGGGCTTCCCGGGGACCCGCTGGCGAGCCAGGTAGCCCAGGAGCCGCAGCCGGCGGGTGGCTGCACGCAGACGAGCACTTTGACTACGATCACCACCGCCAATGAAGGGAGTGTGACTGGATCGAACGCCAACAATGTTGTCTGCTTCTCGAACGCGGTCACAATCAACAACGGGGTGGTCCTGAGCGGGTCGTCCAATGGTGTGGACTATGTGTTTGAGAACGGCGTGACGATTGGCGTCGGTTCGACTGTGACTTTCGGCTATGCACAGTATGATTCATCGGCGAACACCTTCTGCTGCACGGTGGGCGCAACGATGGAGATCTCCGGCGGCTCGTTGACGCAAGGATCGAACTCGGTCTTGAACATTTACGCACCAACAGGCATCGGCTCACCCATTAATGGGATCGCTATCTGGCAGGTTGCCAGCGATTCAAATCAGCTTCAAGTGCAATTTGGCAGTAACAATCAGGTACTGGACGGTTATATTTACGCGCCCGGCGCAGCGCTCTTCCTCCAGGACAATGGCGGTGGTGTGGTTGCGACAGGTTTTGTGGCGAATTCGCTGACGGTCAAGTCGAGCAGCTTACGGCTGCCCAATTACAACCTTGCCAATGCGGCGACAACACCGCTGACGCAGATTCTTCTAGTGGAGTAAGGAAAGCCCGTGATGCAATCGCGAACACGCAGTTTGGGGCAGTTTCTGCGGCGGTTATGCCGGGCAGAGTCCGGCCAGGCACTTACGGAGCTTGGACTGGTCCTGCCTGCTCTGACCCTTGTGCTGATCGGAGCCGTGGAGCTTGCGCGGGTGGCGTATGTGGCGATTGAGGTTTCCAATGCCGCCCATGCCGGAGCGCAGTATGGCGCACAGAGCATCATCTATGCCACGGATTCGACGGGGATTCAAAATGCAGCGGCGAACGACGCAGCCAACGTGACGCTGGCGAGTACGACGCCCACCCTGACGTACACATGCTCGGATGGCACGACACCGTCGGGTACGCCCCTTGCCTGCGCCGGCACTGCGCAGGTAGAAGGCGTGTTGACCGTGGTGACGACGGCGAATTTCGATCCGTTCTTCCATTGGAGCGGGTTGGGAACAACGTTTACGTTGAAAGGAAGAGATCAGCAGGTCGTGCTCATCCAATGAAGATAAGAATGCCAGTGACGCGAGGTGTTTTCTTTCTGCGAGGTCGATTGCGCACGCCCTGGAATGCGGCGGCGGATGAGCAGGGCAACTCGCTCGTGGAGATGGCGATTGGGATCTCGCTGTTCTTGATGTTGCTAATTGGCATCATTGAGATGAGCTTGGCCCTTTATACCTACAACTATGTTTCGGATGCGGCGCGCGAAGGTTCGCGCTGGGCGATTGTGCGAGGAGCCGAATGCAGCACAAACACGCCGGGCCTGGACCACTGCAATGCGTCACTGAGCGATGTTCGGACGTACGTGCAGTCGCTGGCCTATCCCGGTATTAACTCCAGCAATTTGACGGTGACGGCGACATGGCTGCAGCCGAGTTCACCGCCTGGCGCGACATGGTCAAGTTGTATTTCGACCGCGTCAGTGCCATGTAACCAGCAGGGGTACCAGGTGCAGGTGACGGTGAGCTATCCGTTCCCTTTGAACATTCCCTTTTGGCAGAACACCACCCTGACAGTAGGCAGTACTTCATCCATGGTGATCGCGCAATAAGGTGCTGGGAGTGAGCGGGGCGGCTGACTCCCCGGATTCCCACAGAGAAGCGCGAAGATTCACACGCCGCGCGGCAGTCGGTTCCGGCCTACACTCGAATGTATGGCCACGATTCCCAATCTGACACTGGACGCCGGTCTGCCGGCAAATCTGGACGCTGAGAGGACGATTCTCGGCGCGATTCTGCTGGACAATGCCGCCCATGCGGAAGCGGCGGAGCGGCTGGAAGCAGATGACTTCTCGCTCGACTCGCACCAGCGTATCTACCAGCGCATGACGGAGCTGATCAGCTCGCAGCGCGCG
>JAJXXG010000079.1:1875-6834 GCA_021781255.1 Acidobacteriota bacterium | reverse complement strand
CCGGCCCACTCCGCAACATGCTGCAGGAAGTCGCGCACGACAGATTCATCGTGACTGATGCCTTCATAAACCTCCACGCCACAGAGGGCGATCTGTTCCTTCCAGCGCAACAACTCGGCGAGAACCTCGTGTAATTGCTGCCGGGTACGCACCCCGGTGCGGCCGTCTTCCATACCCACTTCAAGGAGTACATTTAACCGAAGCCCTTTTGCCTTGAAGAATTGGCCGAGCTGATTTACATTCTGCGCGGAATCGACCAGACAGAAGTATTCAAAGGCTGGATCGCGCAGAAGGGATGCGACAATTTCCATGTTCTGGCGGCCAACCAGCTGATTCGCCATGAGCACACGGCGTACTCCGCAAGCGTGGGCCACACGCGTTTGATGCGCGGTAGCCATGGTAATTCCCCATGCTCCCGCCTCCAACTGCATGGCAAAGAGCTTCGGCGCCATGGTGGTTTTTCCGTGCGGAGCCAAGCGCGCTCCGTAGGCCTCGATAAACTGCTGCATCCAACGCAGATTGTGCTTGAGCTTATTTTCATCGAGGACGGCTGCGGGTAAACTCAGGTCGTCAGCCAGCAGGTTCCACCCTTGCGCGGCAATCTCTTCCGCGCTCATGGGGCAGTGCATTGGACCGAGTCCCTTATTCAAAGGGCTGATGGTTTGCGCGCAATCATCCTGGTTTCCACTAGGCCTTGCAACACTCATACGATCCTTTCCTTACCAGTATGCCCGATCAGTGACACCGGAGCGCTCCCAGCGCAGAGTGAGGTTCTCTCTGCAACACCATCAGCTCCGGCTCAGGGATTCGGCGGAGCCGGTTGATCTTCAGGATGTCAAACGCGGTAAGAGTAACGACAAACATACCGCGCCGCGGCCTGTGCACCACACGACCCTGCTCTTCGCATGGGTGCAGCGCTTCGCGAATGAGCGCGCGACTAACGCCGCGCAGGCAACTCAGCTCACATTCGTTCAACCGCGCACCGGGTTTCATCTTGCGCGAGAGGATTGCCTCGACAAGCAACTCTCCGATGCTGTCGCAGATGTTGATGTTTTCAGCGTTAGGATTGGCTGGTTGTTTTTGAGCGCGCTCAAATTGGCGCCATCAGTTTATATGGGGCGGATTGAAAGATGGAACGAGATTAAGACGCTCGCCATTCCTATACACCGAGTGGATGCCGGCCGGCTTCACTTCAGGGTTCTCATAATCGGCGCCGCTGTCAATGGCATCAGGATCGAAGATTACGATGTCAGCGAGATACCCTTTTCGGAGCAATCCCTGACGTTTCATACCAAAGCGCGCTGCCGGCTTTCCGGTTATCTTATGCACTGCCTCTGCGAGCGTGAACCAGTGCTGCCTGCGGCACAAGTCGCCCAGAAGACGTGGGAAGGTGCCATGCAGACGCGGGTGATGACGCCCGGGGACGTACAGCCCATCCGTGATGATGATGCATAGCGGGTCAGTCAGGGCGCGGCGCAGGTTCTCTTCGCTCTGGTTAAATGTCAGCATGGTCGCCTTGCCACGCTCCTCGCGAAGCAGGTCGAAGAGCACTTCGCAAGGATCTTTACCGCGCTGCTCCGCGATGCGCGTAAAGTTCAGACCTACGAGCTGCTGATTGCCGGCAGACGCGACCGAGGTCAAATAAACATCTGTCCAGGGAAATGCCATGTTGGCTTTGATTTCCGCAGCAATGCGCTCGCGCGTGACATCTTCGTCGAGCCGAACCTCGAGGGCTTCGACTCCACCATTGAGCGCCCACTGCGGAAGCAACTGCGTCAAGGTTGTGTTTCCAGCCAAGTAAGGATAACCGTCGTAGGCAACGTCAATTCCCTCGCCGGCTGCCTGATGAATATGATCCAGCGCGATCTGTTGAAGGTTCCAGTTGGTGCGTCCGACAGCCTGCAGATGCGAGATCTGCAAAGTGCATCCAGTGCGGCGGGAAAGGTCGATCTGCTCGTCCACCGCTTCAACCAAACGGGCACCGTAGTTGCGCATATGCGTAGCATGGAGCTTTCCGCGCGCGGCCGCCACGCGGCACATGCATTCCAACTCCTCCGATGGCGCACTCGATCCGGGAGCGTACATCAACCCGGTTGAGATGCCTACGGCTCCGGCATCAAGCGCCTCTGCTGCCAATTGCTGCATCCAATCCAATTCCGCCGGCGTAAGCGGCCTCTGCTCCATGCCTGCAACTTCAACACGCAGGGTTCCATGCCCGACGAGCGAGGATACGCTGACAAGAGGAGCCTGCGCGGCGGCGCTTATGTATGCAGTAGCCGAAGGCCAGAACCAACTGTGATCGCTGCCGAGAATTTCCGCCGCGAAGCCGCGCACAGCATCCGGCCGGGTCGCCATCGGGTAGGCTGAAAATCCGCAATTGCCGACCACTTCTGCGGTCACTCCCTGGAGGGCTTTCTCGACTCGCCCTTCCAGAATTTGCAGATCGGAGTGGCTATGCGCATCAATGAAGCCCGGCGCCACAACCAGACCAGCGCAGTTGATGGTTTCGACATCTGCAGGCGGTACAAATACTCCGATTGCCGCGATGCTGGAACCGTCGAGCAGAAGATCTCCGACGACGGGAGCTGCTCCGCTGCCATCCACGATCGTTGCATTCTTCAATAGCTTCAATGACCCTCCACCGATACGAGCAGGCACATCGCAAGCGCGGCGTAATGCGCAAGCCGATGACGCGAGACGCCACGCCGCTTCGCCAGGTATGTTGGCAAACAGCCGATATAGAGATAGTACGTAAATCCGAGTGTGAAATACATCGGGTCACATGCCCATAAATTCCTGTTGGTTAGAATCCGGTCAAGCGGCGCTGGCGCGTTTTGCAGTGCGAATGGTTCTGCAATCAACTCTAGCTCCGCGGCGCTGACGCACTGCATATCAGCAGGATGATTGCGGAAGAAGACGCAGCAAGCATGGCGAGAACGTTTTCCATCAGGCCTGGTGTCCTGAAGGTTCCTCGCCAACCCAGTTCATGAATCGGCAGCAAGGCAATCGGCGGGGTGATCGCGGCGCCCAGCCCACTGCATCTCCCGATGGCGGCCATGGCAAATCCACGCCTGCGCGGCGGAGCAGAGCTTGCGGCTGACCTTGCCGAACGGGTGAGCCGCATGCGCGCCCTTGAAGCCATTCCGGTTCCGCATACGACAAATATCATCCTGCACGATCGGGACCGAGTTGATCTGCCCCGGTACAATGCTATTATTCGCAACGTCACCAATGCGGGCCACGTGATCCTCGTGAACAGTTGGAGCTACTGGCAGCAGAACAGGACACCGGCCAATCTTCCGGATTGGTTGGAAGACCCGATTTATCCCAACGGCATTGGGCATATTCAAAATAGCGCTCAGTTGCTCGAGACCCTCAATATCTTCAACCCCACAAGCGCTGTTGGGCAGTTTGGCATGATGCCGAAGGTTCAGAGGTCGTCGCCCAGCAGCCACTAAAGCATGAATCATGCCACACGTCACCATTTGCATAGGAGAACGGAAATATGAAACTCATTCGCTACGGCAACCCAGGGATGGAGCGTCCGGGAATTCTGGATCCATCAGGCAAGATCCGTGACCTTTCCGGAATCATCTCCGACGTAAGCGGAGAGAGGCTTTCGCCCGCGTCTCTCGATGGGCTGCGTCAAGTAGAAGTTCAGAATCTACCTGAGGCGCCTGACGCCGTACGGATTGGTCCGTGTGTCGGTTCGGTGGGGAAGTTTGTGTGCATCGGCCTGAATTACTCCGACCACGCTGCAGAGTCAGGCCTGGCGGTCCCGGTCGAGCCTGTGGTGTTTATGAAGGCCACCTCATCCATTTGCGGTCCTTACGATCAGGTTGAAATTCCGAGGGGATCACACAAAACAGACTGGGAGGTAGAACTCGGCGTCGTGATCGGCAGCAAAGCGAAGTATGTTACGGAACAAGATGCGCTGAAGTACGTTGCCGGCTATTGCGTGGTGAACGATATCTCGGAACGGTCGTTTCAGATTGAAGGGACAGGGCAATGGACCAAAGGGAAGAGCGCCGACACATTCGGCCCAATTGGGCCGTGGCTCGTAACTGCTGATGAGATTCCCGATCCGCAAGACCTGGGTCTCTGGCTTGAGGTGGACGGCAAGAGATTCCAGGATGGCTCGACGAAGACGATGGTTTTCGGAGTTGCTTACCTTATCAGCTATCTCAGCCGATTTATGACCTTACATCCGGGGGACATCGTATCAACAGGCACCCCGCCCGGCGTTGGCCTGGGCCAGAAGCCTCCTCTGTACCTTCGCTCCGGTAATCGGATGCGATTAGGGGTTGAAGGGCTCGGGGTACAAGAGCAATTGGTCACTGCCGCGCATGAAAATAAATAGAGCCGTGTAGTTTTGGACGTTTACAGGTCTTTCAAAGGCTGATTTCTTTCCGGCGTCTATCGAGGAATTCACTGCGTCGATGCGCAGTAATTGTGCTCTGTAGACGCCGCATTGTTTACCACGCCAAGTGCAGGCTTCTAACGATCTGGAGATAACGTGGAGGTTCGGCACTCGGTTTTTTGCAGTCAATCAAAACCAGGATCTAACTTGAGTGCCTCAGTACCACCGAGTGGATGCTTCCACCACCACAACCTCTTCCATGGTCTGGGTCATGAGACGACCTTCAATCCGGCTTGAAGCCAGCCTGCGGCCGGTCCAGCGCCGGGCGGCCATTGCCGGCAGATTCAGACTGGAACCCGTACAAAGACAGCGTTGATTTCAGGCTCATCACCACGGTGACGGAGTCGTTGACAACGAAGATCGTTTTCGCCATGGCACTCCCTTGAATTTTTACGGCTGTATCGGCCAAATGCGCCGTGAGCGTTAAGGGCGAAGCACAAAGAGAGGACGGGACGCCTGCCCTCTGGAGCACACGGGAAAAGTCGATGCCGTAGGGGGTCTGGCGAGGAAGAATGAGCAGGCTCTCCAGTACCGGCGCC
>JAJXXG010000079.1:0-1865 GCA_021781255.1 Acidobacteriota bacterium | reverse complement strand
TTCGCGGTACACTAGGTTCTGGCAGAGGGACCGGGCGGTCGCTGCCGGAGGCCTTTGCGCGAGCAGGGGTTAGCCGGGAGAGGAAAGTCCGAACTCCAGAGGGCGGTGTGCCGGATAACGTCCGGGACGCGGATTTCAAGGTCCGCGGACGGCCAGTGCCACAGAAAAGATACCGCCAGTTGCCTGCGCTTTGGCGCCGGCAGTCTGACCGCAAGGGCATTTGCCTGAATGGTCAGTTCTGGTAAGGGTGAAAAGGTGCGGTAAGAGCGCACCGCGCAGTCAGTAATGACTGTGGCAGGGTAAACCCCACACGGAGCAAGACCAAATAGGGAGGGAAGCACGAGCCAGGAGCAAGGCGCGTGCTCGGTGCCGGCCCGGCGCCGAAAGACTGCTCCTTGCAGTTGTCGAAACCTCCGGGTAGGTCGCTGATGAGCGTCCGCGGCAACGCGGCGCCTAGAGGAATGACCGCATAGAACAGAATTCGGCTTACGAGTCCTTTTGCCGATGAAGCAACGACAGCCCCGGTAGAGTAAACATCCGCCGGGGCTGGCCAGTTTTGGCAGATTGAGCAACCAGAGATGCTACGAGTGAAAAGTCTGGCGCCCGGGGCGCGCATTCCAGCGGTGGCACACCCAGGCGAGGATCTTGGATATGATGTGTTCGCACTGGAAGACGCGCTACTGGCTCCGCGCGCCACTGTAAAGATGCGCACGGGGATCGCCGTGGAGGCGCGCCATCCTGAGAGCGGCGCGCAGCTGGGACTGCTGGTGCGCGACCGTTCCTCGATGGCGGCCCGCGGGCTGGCCACGACGGGCGGCGTGATTGACGCCGGATACCGCGGCGAAGTCCTGATTGTCATGACCAATCTGGGCAATGAGCCTGTAGAGATCAAGGCAGGGGAGAAGATTGCGCAGATGGTTCCGGTCCCGGTACTCACCGGGGCGGTCCATGAGGTGGAAAGCCTGGAAGAGTCAGCGCGCGCGGCCAAGGGGTTTGGCAGTACGGGGAAATAAAGGGCAGGAATGTGGGAAGAGTACGAGGCCCAGCCGCCCCAGCGTGCTCGAAGCGGCCGCCCGGGCCGGACAGGGACGGAGAAGACGGGCGGAACCTAACCACAACGCAGCATCGCGAAAATTTGATCCGGCACCGGAACGTGATACGGCGAGCCTGCGTATCATATTAGCGAGAAGCCATGTCACTGAGAGAGGCCTTCAAACTTGCGTTCGATTCACTCTGGGCCAACAAGCTGCGCAGTATTCTGACGCTGCTTGGGGTGATCATCGGTGTCGCTTCGGTGATCATGGTGGTCACGCTGACGAATGGGGCCAAGCAGTTTGTAACTTCGAAGATCGACACTTACGGCGCAGCGGTGGTTACCGTGCGCAAGATGCCGCAGACGTTCATGACGGCGGACGAGTATGTCTCCTTCCAGAAGCGTAAAGATATCACGTACGACGATTACCGGGCGGTTCTGGCCGACTGCAAATCCTGCGTGTCGGTAGGTGCGCAGCGGACCAGTGAAAACGGCAAGATCGTGCGCGGAACCCATTCCACCACCGATACGGAGATTCGCGGCTGGACGTGGACGATGCCGGCGCTTTCAAACCTTGATATAGCAGTAGGACGTTCGTTTACCGAGATTGAGGATACGCACTCGTCGCACGTAGCCATCGTGGGCTCAGACATTGCGGACAATTTGCTGGGGCCGGGCGATCCGGTGGGCAAGGAGATACGGGTGGATGGCACGCCATTCACGGTGATCGGCGTGGCCAGGAGTCAGGGCAAGATGTTCGGGCAGAGCCTGGATAACTGGGTCGCGATTCCGCTGACAGTTTTTCTGGAGCAGTACGGCGCGCATGAGAGTT
>JAJXXG010000053.1 GCA_021781255.1 Acidobacteriota bacterium | reverse complement strand
AAGTGACATTGGCGTGAGCGAACGCATGCTGCGCGATTCCAATCGAGTACCGAAGCTCAATCAATGACCATCTCCCTGATGCAGGATTTCCGGCAGCATCCTGGCGGGCACACGTCCGCACCGAACTGGCCGGCGTTTCTGGAGTCAGGGATCAGTGCCAGGAGGCTCCTGCTTCACGGCTCTGCGTAATTTTCTGCAAGCTTTCTGTGGAAAACTGCAAATAAAAAAGGGGGAGGGGGGGGGAGGGGGGGGGTAGTTTCCGGTAGCCTCTAGCCTCTAGCGTCTAGCTACTCGCTCCCTGCTCTCTGCCGGTGTGGTGACTTGACGGAATCGTACTCGGACCGGGGACATGCCTGACGGATTTCTACTGCTTCAATTCCATTGTGCGGGATTGAGGGGAAATTATCTGCAAGGTTGGGGAATAATAAAAACCGACAAAAATCAAGGATGTTTTGAGAGCTTACCTATTGCAAAGAAGAAAAGAAATCCTACGACCGCAAATAAGACAAGGAACCACGGTTGAAGCGCGAAATTTACGACCGGAGAGTTCAAGAAACTGGTTGACATGTGTAGATCACTCCTATTCTGTCTGTCTGGCGAGTGGCCCCGATCTCTGGGGGATTCTAACCTGTTGAGGGTGCCCCCTCGCTTTTGGGGACCGGGGAGGTCGAGGAAGCGGTTCGTCGATCGCGCATCCACTCGGGCAGTTGCCAGCCTCTTCAAAGAGATCCATGGCCGCGGCCGCCGACAAGCAGCCTCGACGCCGATAGCAACGGACGGTGAGGAAGTGAAACTCCCCCGTTTGTTGATCACGAATGCGCTTGCCTTTCATGCACCGCGAGGATACTCCACTTGCGAATGAGCGGCATAGAACGGTGCTTTCACCATCCCCGGTCCCCAACAGCGAGGGGCCGGGGGCACCCTCAATGTGGTGCGGATTGGTCATCGGGACCGGGGCCACCCGCCGAATCGTAATCAATCTACTTCCCTGGTTTAGCTTGTCTTGTCACCAATCATTTTCCTGATGGATTCGAGACTTTCCTTGATACTCATTGAATCACTGGCGCTCTCCGCGAATATGGCGAAAGGGAAGTATAGCGCCAAAAATACAAGCTCAAGATGCGTGAGAACAAACAAAGATGTCAGTCGTTCCGAAGCCCTCAAATCAGGCTCGACAAGATGTTCGAAAGTCTTCATGAACCGTTCTCGCAACACAGGAAAATTCCATTGCTCTTGCGGATCAAGATTCCAGTTCGCTTCATCTTTGATAATGCCCCGACAGCCATATGCCAGCAAATAGAACTCGTCAATACCCGATCTGATTGTTCCGGCCATATAGTCGATCTGTTCTCCATCAGGAGCGTCTCTATGTTTTGCGAGGAAATCATAGAAATCCTTTGCGATGCGAATGGTAACGTGCAAATCATTTCGGTATGTCGAGTGCAACTCAGACCCAGCCGAAATTGCGTCCTCAATCTGTTCGAGTTGATCCATACTTAACCCCTCCCAAGCAGCCAATGACTATGGAATCGAATAGATAGGTGGCATGATAGGCCAAGGACTATAGCCCGGTAGTCCCGGTCGCGTGGGCATTGGCGCATTCAGTTGTTGGAGTGTCCATTGGCGGGTGGCCCCGATCTCTGGGGGGATTCTAACCTGTCGATGGTGCCCCCGGTCCCTCGCTTTTGGGGACCGGGGAGATCGAGGAAGCGGTTTGTCGATCGCGCATCCACTCGGGCAGTTGCCAGCCTCTTCAAAGAGATCCATGGCAGCAGCCGCCGACAAGCAGCCTCGACGCCGATAGCAACTGAAGGTGAGGAAGTGAAACTCCCCCGTTTGTTGAGAACGAGTGCGCTCGCCTTTCATGCACCGCGAGGATACTCCACTTGCCAATGAGAGGCATAGAACGGTGCTTCCACCATCCCCGGTCCCCAAAAGCGAGGGACCGGGGGCACCATCAATGTGGCGCGGATAGGTCATCGGGACCGGGGCCACCTGCCGCTTGCCTTTCATGCACCGCGAGGATACTCCACTTGCGAATGAGCGGCATAGAACGGTGCTTCCACCATCCCCGGTCCCCAAAAGCGAGGGACCGGGGGCACCCTCAATGTGGTGCGGATTGATCATCGGGACCGGGGCCACCTGCCCTCCGACGAGGGTGGGTGACCGTAGAGGATTGAGGTCGTGGAATCCCACATCTTAAAAGCGAGATGTGGGGTACCTATTCTGCATTGATTGGTTGAGATGTGAGGTAAGCGCCCGGGCGGGTGTGGATTGACGGCGGGTTGGGTCCGCCGTAGGCTCATAGCATGGAGTTCAAAGTAAGCGAACTGGAGCGGGAGCCGATTGAGTTTGACCTGGAGCTGGCTCCGGGGGCGGTGGATTTCGGCGACGAGGCCGAGCAGAAGGGGGACCTGGCCACTTCAGGGCAGGCCGAGGTGATTCACGAGCACCGGGGCCCCAAGGACATTGTGGCCGATATTCGGCTGCGGGGTCAGTTCAAGGGCAGGTTTGAGGTTCCGTGTGCGCGCTGTGTGGAGCCGGTGGAGATTCCGCTGGCGGCGGAGTTTGACCTGATTTTCCGGCCTGTGGGTGCGGATGCAGGGGGCTCGGAGCGGGCGATTACAGCGCCGGAGACAGAAATCGGTTATTATCAAAAGGACAGTCTTTTGCTTGAGGATGTGCTGCGCGAGCAGGTGCTTTTGTCCCTGCCGGTCAGGACGCTGTGCAAGCCTGACTGCAAAGGACTTTGCCCTCGCTGCGGGAAGAATCGCAACCTGGAGGCGTGTTCCTGCGAAGAGGGTCCGTCGGACCCCCGCTGGGAGGCGTTGTCAGGGCTCCGTGGCCGGATAAAGTCCTGAAGAACGACCCCGAGAGATTCAGGGTGTCCAGCACGCGCCGCATGGCAGTGCAGGCCGAGTGTGGCCTGAAGCCGGACGGAACTGAAGCTTGCGAGGACACGAAAGGAATTGCATCATGCCTAATCCGAAAAGGCGCCACTCGACGCGCCGGACTGCACTGCGCCGCTCTCACGATTTTCTGACGGCTGTGGGCCTGTCAGAGTGCCCCAACTGTCACGAGAAGAAGCTGCCCCATCGCGCCTGCGCCAAGTGCGGCGAGTACAAGGGCCGCGCGGTTGTTGAAACGAAGGAAGCCACGAAGTAGATCGGGCGCCCATGCTCATCGATATTGCGCTGGACGCGGTTGGATCCGACAAGGCGCCCGAGCCGGAGATCCGGGGGGCGATTCTTGCCTGCCGGACCTTGCCTGTGCGGGTGCATCTTATCGGGCCTGAGCCGGAGCTGCGCGACCTGCTGGACGAGCACCTGGAAAACGAGGATCTGCCGATCGTCATCCACCATGCGTCTGAGCGCATTGGGATGGATGAGAAGGCGGCGCACGCGGTACGGACCAAGCGCGACAGCTCAATGCGCGTGGGGCTGAAGCTGGTGCGCGAGCGCAAGTGCGCGGGGTTTGTGACCGCGGGCAACACGGGCGCGGCCATGGTCACGGCCAAGATGGTGCTGGGTGTGATGCCGGGCGTGGACCGGCCGGCGCTGGCGACGCCGATGCCTACGTCCAAAGGGAACCCGTGCGTGCTGCTTGATGTGGGCGCGAACGTGGACAGCAAGGCGCACAACCTGGAGCAGTTTGCGGTGATGGGCGAGATGTATGCCCGGAGCGTGCTGAAGATTCGCGAGCCGCGGGTGGGCCTGCTCTCCATTGGCGAGGAAGAGACCAAGGGCAATGAGCTGACGCGCGAGGCGTTTCCGCTGCTGAAGGCGCTGCCGATTCACTTTATCGGCAACGTGGAGGGGCGAGACATTTTCAACGGCCATGCGGACGTGATTGTGTGCGACGGCTTTGTGGGCAATGTGGCGCTGAAGACGAGCGAGGGCATCGGGCGCTTTGTGCGCGACGTGCTGCGCGAGTCTCTGACACGGACGGTGACGGCCCAGGTTGGCGCGCTGCTTTCGCGGCGGGCCTTCAACGACTTCCGGCGGCGGCTGGACTACACCGAGTACGGCGGCGCGCCGCTGCTGGGCGTGCGCGGGGTGTGCATCATTGGGCACGGGTCGTCCAACGACAACGCCATCTACAATGGCATTCGCGTGGCGCACGAGTTTGCCAAGGCGGGCACGAATGAGCGCATTGAGGCGGAGTTTGCCAGCCGTCCGCAGCGTGCTGCCGCTCAACCGGCCAAGCCGGGCAGCGCGGTGCAGTAGCGCCAGACCGATGCCTGCCGAACAAGCTAAATTTTCCGCCTTTGAAGAGTGGACCAGCGAACTGGCGTGCCCGGCCTGCCTGGGCGTGCTACAACCGGCTGCGGACAAGATGGTCTGCGCGGGCTGCGGTCGCGCATATCCGGTGGTGGATGGGATTCCTGTGCTGATTGTGGAGCGGGCAGAGGGCCAGCCTGAGGGATTTCAGCGCCGGTGATAGAAGGGCAGCACGATTAACAGAGCCAAGCCGATGGCCGCGGCCATGGCGATGACGATGATGCTGTAGAGCAGGACGAGATTCGGGCCCTGGGCGGGCTCGTCATTCTGCCCAGCTTCGGGCTTGTCTGCGGGCTGCTGTGGATTACTCATACTTGAGAGACTCGACGGGGTCCAACTGCGCGGCGCGCGTGGCGGGGACGGTTCCGAAGATGACGCCCACGATGGTGGCGGCGGCCAGAGCGACCAGGACCGAGAGGCCCGAAATGGGCAGAGGGTAGTTGGTGAAGATCCGTATGGACAGCGGCACGGCCATTCCGACCAGCGTGCCGGCGACCCCGCCGGCGAGCGAGATGATCACCGCTTCGGCGAGGAATTGCAACTTGATTTCGCGGTAGGTGGCGCCCATGGCCTTGCGGATTCCGATTTCGCGGATGCGGGAGCGGACGGTGGCGAGCATGATGTTCATGATGCCCACGCCCCCGACGGCGAGGGTAACGGCGGCGACCAAGACGAGGATGGCGGTGAGGGCATCGGAGATGGTGGCAGCCGTGTTAAGCAACTCCTTCAAGTTCTGTGCTTTGTAGACGGAGTTCGTTCTGTGGCGTGCGCTGACGATGCGGACGATTTCGCGGCTGGCATCAGGCACTTCCTCCATGGTGCGCATGGAGAAGTAAATTTGCTTTACGTTCTCGGTTCCGGTGAAGTAGCGGGCGACGGAATAGGGGATGAGGATGGTCTGGTCGGCGATTTCCGACTGTCCCATATCGTCTGTGCTGAGCCTGAAGACGCCGATGATGGTGAAGGGTATGCCGCTGATTTCAAATTCCTTACCGAGGGCGGCGTCTGAGCTGCCGTAGCGCTCGCGGGCGAACGCCTCCGTGACGACGGCGCACTTGATGTGTGCCGAGTCATCGGTTTCGTCGAGGAAGCGGCCGACGGGAATGAGCAGGTTGCGGATGTAGCGATATTGCGGGCTGACGCCGAGGACCAGGGTGTCTTTGACGACGCCGCCACCGAAGCTGATGCGGTCGTGCATTTCGAGCACGGGCGAGGAATAGAGGACACCGGGGACCTGGGCTACGACGGCCTTTTCGTCTTCGCGGGTGAGGTAGTCGTTGTAGAGGACATTTTCAGTGCCGGTGGCGCCGCCACCTGAGTATTCGAGCTCGACCGAGTTGGTGCCGATCTTCTGGATTTCCTCGAGGATGAAGCGCTTGCCTGTGAGCCCGATGGTGACGACGAGGATAACCGAGGCGGTGCCGATGACCATGCCGAGCGCGGTGAGCGCGAAGCGGAGCTTGCTGGAGCGAAAGCTGTCGATGGCCAGCTTGAGCGTTTCGCTGAGGAGCATGGTGCGGCGGGCACTGAGCAGCGTCTGCTCGAATGCGTGTCTGCGGGCTTCTTCGGTCTGAATCATTCGGTCCTACACAGAACAAGATGCGCCAGAGCGAGCTGCGGCTTCCAGAATGATGAGACGCAGCCGGCTGCTGGTTCGCAACCGGCTGCGAACTGCTATCGGCTACTTCCCATCATATTTGTCCAGCCACTTGAGTTCCTCGCGCACCTTGATATATCCATGCCAGGGATACACGGGGAGTCCGTGACCCTCTCCGGGGAAGACGAGGAAAGTGTGGGGGATGCCGAGGGACTGGAGTGCGCGTTCCATGGTGACTCCCTCGAGATAGCTTACGCGGATGTCGGCGCCGCCTTGGACGAGATGGGTGGGCGTCTTGACCTTGTTGAACTGGAAGAGGGCGGCTTCGCTCTGGTAGATGCCTGGGTTCTCCCATGGGCGGCCGCCCAGGTACCAGGCATCGTCCCATGTTTCGTCGTCGTTGCCCCAATTGGCGGCATGCTCAACGGCTCCCGCGCCGGTTACGGCGGACTTGAAGCGAGTGGTCTGGGTGATGAGCCAGTTGGTCATGTAGCCGCCGTAGCTGTAGCCGCCAATGGCGAGGTGATCGGGGTCGGCGTAGCCGTCCTTTACGAGCGCATCGACGCCGGCGAGGATGTCGCGGCCAGGCCTGGAGACCAGGTGCGGAGCGATTTCAAGCATGAAGTCGTCGCCGTATCCGGAGGAGCCGCGATAGTTCGGCCGGAAGACGAGCCAGCCGTTGTCGGCGGCGAAGGTGGCCCAGTCGTACCAGTCTGCTCCGAAGCGGTTTCCATCTGCGTCGGCTGGTCCACCGTGGATGAGGGTGAACATGCGGAGATGGCGGGCGCCTTTTTTGCCGGGAGGGAAGATGAGTACGCCCTCGATGGTGCGCCCGTCATCGGACTTCCAGGTGTAGGGCTGCCACTCGGGCTGGGCGCGCTGGGCAAAGATGGGATTGAAGTCGGTGAGCGCGGTCAGGCGATCGGGGTGGAGCGGGTCAGAGGCGAGATAGACCTGC